>JAAYVN010000123.1 GCA_012517155.1 Ignavibacteriales bacterium
ATATATCCAATCCCGAAGTCCGTAAAATAATTGACAACCGGGACTTTGCCGGTCTTTTAAACAACAGCAGCTACAGACTGGACGAATTCCGCCGGATTCCCCCTCCGGTGGTTGAATCCGTCCGCGAATATGTTAACACCTATGTTTCTCTTTCAATTTACAACTAAAAAACTATGCTCGATTCCGAAACCAAATCAAGAATAGATACCGCAAGAGATATACTTGTCGGTAAAATCCCAAATCCGCAGGCACAGGTAGAACAGATTACTATCGCCATGATCTATAAATTTATGGACGATATGGATCGCCAGATAGTAGAAGCAGGAGGAAAAAGGAAGTTCTTTTCCGGTTCCTATTCCCGTTACTCATGGCAAAATCTTATGTCCCCAAAACTCGGCGGTCTTGAGGTGCTTAATCTTTATTCAGAGGCTATTCAGAAAATGGATATCAACCCGAATATACCTCCGCTTTTCAGAGAGATATTCAAGAATGCATATCTTCCATATAAAGATTCAGAAACACTCCGAAGTTTCCTAAAAACTATAAACGGTTTTAATTATGACCATTCCGAAAAGCTGGGTGATGCTTTTGAATATCTCCTTTCAATTCTCGGCAGTCAGGGTGATGCAGGACAGTTCCGCACTCCGCGCCATATAATAGATTTTATGGTTCATATTACAGATCCGCAAAAAGGGGAGTCTATTCTCGATCCGGCATGCGGCACCGCAGGATTCCTTATTTCATCCTATAAACATATACTTAAAAACAATTCATCGGAATTCCTTGAAAAGAAAGAAGACTCATTAGCGTTCGGAAATGACAGCGGTATTCATTTCAGCGGTGATAAACTTACGCCTGACGATCGCCGGATGCTTCCAAAAAATATAATGGGTTACGATATATCTCCCGATATGGTTCGTCTTTCACTTGTAAACCTTTATCTGCACGGTTTTGCAGAGCCAAACATTTTTGAATATGATACACTGACAAGCGAGGATAAATGGAACGAGTATTATAATGTAATCCTTGCAAATCCTCCTTTTATGTCACCGAAAGGGGGCATCAGACCCCACAAGCGATTTTCAATTGAAAGCAGTCGGAGCGAGGTACTTTTTGTTGATTATATTGCAGAGCATCTCACACAGTTCGGCAGGGCAGCCGTTATCGTTCCCGAGGGAATAATTTTCCAGTCCGGCACTGCATATAAATCCCTCAGGAAAATGCTTGTCGAAAAATGCCTTTATACTGTTGTCTCCCTCCCCGCGGGAGTCTTTAATCCCTATTCCGGTGTCAAAACATCCATACTTCTGTTGGATAAGCAGCTTGCCCAAAAGACCGATAACATTCTTTTTATAAAAATCGAAAACGACGGATTCGATCTCGGTGCACAGCGCAGACCAATGGACAAAAACGATCTCCCCGCATCAGCCAAAGCAATTAAAGAATACAAAGAAAGTCTTATCACTGGAAAGAACTTCCTGATTGAAGACTATCCCAACCTCCTCCTCGCCCCAAAATCCAAAATCTCCGAAACCGGCGATTACAACCTTACCGGGGAGAGGTATAGAGAACAAGTCCTTATCAATTTTACTTACCCAATTTATCCATTATCAGAAGTTTGCGATATTTATAATGGTTCTACGCCTCTTAAAAAAGAAAAAACATTTTGGGATGGGGGTAGCATCCCATGGTTTACAGTAGATGATATAAGAAAAAGTGGACGAATAATATCGAAGACTGAAAAATACATAACTCAAAAAGCACTTAATAAAACAAGCATTACGCTCCTCCCTAAGCACTCGGTCTTGTTGTGTTGCACGGCATCTGTTGGAGAATATGCCTTTACTGAAATTGAAGTAACAACTAATCAACAATTCAATGGTCTTGTGGTTAAAAAGACTTATGAAGATAAATTACTTCCGAAGTTTCTGTTTCTTATCGCTTCTACATTTAAAGAAAAACTATTAAGGTTATCTGGCAAGACATCTTTTAATTTTGTTTCGGTATCCTCTTTAAAATCAATCGCAATCCCCCTTCCCCCGATAGAAGTCCAGCGTGAGATGGTTCAGGAAATCGAAAGCTATCAGAAAATCATAGACGGCGCCCGCCAGATTGTGAACAACTACAAACCCCGTATCACCATCGACCCCAAGTGGGATGTTGTGGAATTGGGGGAAACCGCAGAAATCACCAGTGGTCAATCTCCACCTGGAGAATCATATAATGATATTGGTAAAGGAATCCCTTTTTATCAAGGTAAATCCGAGTTCGAAGATATATTGATTGGTGCACCAACTAAATGGACTACTGACCCTAAAAAATTTGCACACGCTGGTGATGTTGTAATGTCTGTAAGGGCTCCAGTTGGACCTGTGAATATGATTTCTCAAAAGATTTGTATCGGAAGAGGACTCGCTGCAATAAGACCTAAGGAATCCAAAATTACATCAAAATATTTATTCTTCAGCTTATTAATCAAAGAAAATGATATTAAGGGTAATACAGGTTCAACTTTTGCATCAATTAATCGTACCGATATCGAAAAAATCCAGTTGAATCTTCCCCCCATTGAAGTCCAAAAAGAAATAGTAGAACAAATAGAGCGTGAGCAGGTCATAGTCAATGCAAACAAAGAACTGATAAAAATATTTGAAGATAAAATAAAATCCAAAATCTCCTCCGTCTGGGGGGAGGAGTCCGAATAGAATAAACAGAAAAATTAAATTTTAACTTATTTATTGTAGATTTCGTAATAATATATTGAAATTAGGTTATTGTTTCTTTTTACATTAACACGATGTGAGCTAATAAATTAATAATTTGCAATAGGGAAAGTAACTTATGTCAAGAAAAGATTTGTTCGATAAGCCCTTTGATGAAGGGACAATGGTAAAACTGGAAATATTTGAAAAGTATTTAGAGGTGTGGTTACCAACATTCGTAATGAGTGATTTCCCTAACCCAATTCAGATATTTGATCTATTTTCCGGAAGTGGCAGAGATATGAACGGTATTTCGGGAAGCCCGCTGAGAATTATAGAAATAATAACAAAACACATAAATATTCTAAAAAAACAACAGAAAGTAGTTTATTTATTTTTTAATGACATAGACAGACAGAAGATAACTCTACTTGAAAAATTGATAAATGATAGTATAGCCGATGCGGGGCTTTCTTCGTTTATTGTTGTTCAATATACTAACGAAACCTTTATTCGATGTCTAGATCTATATAGGAAATGTTTAAATAATGGTTGTAATTTGATATTCGTAGATCAAAACGGTTTCAAAGAAGTAAATGAAAAAGTATTTAAGTTTTTAATTGGTTTGCAAAGAACCGATTTCATGTTTTTTATATCATCAACATTCATTCATCGTTTTGCAAATCGTCCGGAATTTGCGAATCACCATCCCAACTTTGATATAAATAGAATTAGAAAAACTTCAAGAAAATTAATTCACAATGTTATTTGTGATGAATTTGAAAAATATGTTCCACCTGAAATAAAGAGTTATGCATTATTCTCGTTTTCGATTATGAAAAGTGATCATAATAATATTTATGGTTTGATATTTGTAACAAAGCATATTTTAGGAGCGGATAAATTCTTACAAACAGTATGGAAAAAGAATGCAATAAATGGGAACGCGAATTATGATATTGATGACGATCTTTCTAAAGATCAATTGGATTTGTTCAATGGCAAACTCTTAACTAAAATTGAAAAGTTTCAGTTGGAATTAAGAAACAAGATATTAGACTCTAAAATAAGCAATAATAAAGAAGCCTACCTTTTTACGATAAATAATGGCCATATCAGTTCTCACGCAGATGATAAAATCAGGAAAATGAAAAGAGAAAAATTAATAGATTTTGAATCAAAGTCCTCTTTAGTAAATTATGATCAGGTTTGTAAGAAAAAAAGGACTTTAAATTTTAAATTAATAAAACAATGAAATACTCAAAAATAGAATGGACAGAATCAACTTGGAACCCTGTGACAGGATGTGATAAGATTTCACCGGGATGTAAATTTTGCTATGCGGAGAGCTTCGCTAAAAGATTGCAGGGAATGGGGGTGGAAAAGTATGCTAATGGATTTAAACTGACCCTCCAACCGGAATCACTTAATGACCCCTTTAAATATAAAAAAAGCAGGGTATTCTTTGTCAATTCAATGAGCGATCTCTTCCATAAAGATATACCGGTTGAATATATCCGAAGGGTTTTTAAGGTGATGAATGAAAATCCACAGCATGTTTTCCAGATACTTACGAAACGTGCTAATATTCTCCGCTATTATGATAGCGAAGGGTGGTTAGATTGGTCACATAATATATGGATGGGAGTTTCGGTTGAAAATCAGACTTTCACCGGACGCATTGACTTACTCCGCCAAACGAAAGCTAAAGTAAAATTTCTTTCATGTGAACCGCTAATCGGAGCATTGCCCGGGCTTAATTTGCATGGAATTGATTGGGTAATAGTTGGTGGTGAAAGTGGAAGAAATCCCAGGGAAATGAAACCTGAATGGGCTGAGGATATCAAGGAACAGTGCGTAAATGCCGGTGTTGCTTTCTTTTTTAAGCAGTGGGGTGGCAGAAATAAGAAAAAAGCCGGTCGCATGTTGGGCGGAAAAACCTGGAGCCAAATGCCCTCTGATTACATTGGTTTATAAATGTAAAAATGAGGACTA
>JAAYVN010000124.1 GCA_012517155.1 Ignavibacteriales bacterium
CGCCTGAGGACTATTATGAAATTCAACTCTTCTATCAAGATTTTCAGTCGATCCAATATAAAATCTGTCTCTCGACTTGCTCTCTAGAATATACACAAAGTATTTCATTGAGCGGGAGACGGGACTCGAACCCGCGACCAACAGCTTGGAAGGCTGTGACTCTACCAACTGAGTTACTCCCGCATTATTTGATGCGTCTGCCACAATTTTTGTAACCCACTGACCAATCCCGATTGATCGGGATGACTCTACCAACTGAGTTACTCTTATTATGCTGAGTCAGACTAATATTACGTTGATGATAAGTAAGAACCCTCCCGGGTGTCTTCTAATGGATCAAACGCTCTCTTAATCCAAACAACTTTTCGATTTATCTACTGAGTCTCTTAAAAAAGCATTCTAAAAGTATGTGGGCGGCGAGGGATTCGAACCCCCAAAGGCGTTCGCCAACGGATTTACAGTCCGCCCCGGCTCTCCAACTCCGGCGTCCGCCCCTTTTTTTAGAAATAGACCCCAAATTTAACTAACAGAAATTTAAAAAGCAAATATTTTTAAAAACATTTTGCTGATTTTTTTAACTAGAAGTGAAAAGCAGAAACCAGTTGCTAAAGTGCTTTTTTGTTTTAATTCCCTCGAAAATACAACGTAAAGCTTCATTCTTTTCTTCGCAAACGTAGGAATCATTACCCATAAACATCACGCGGTTTCGTTGGAGATTATTGCCAAATAGGGAAAGCCCTATTACCCACATCCCCTGATTTCATAAATATAAACAGCAAGATTTTGTTGATTTTCCATTATTTCTGTGAAAGAATAAAATTTTTCAAAGTCTTTGCTTTATTTACCTAAATTGCTATATTAGTTTATTAATTATAACAAACTTAAGGACTATGATGGTGCGATATGTTTTGTCTTTTAAAAGTTATAAGTCCCGCTTGCTTTCTCATTCTGAGATTACATTCGGAGTTAAAATATTCCGTCCTTCAATTTTTCTATGTACGCTTCTATTTGTATTTAGTTATTCCATATACGCCCAAGAAAAGAAAATCGACCCCTTTGATCTCTCACTTGAAGAGTTGGGCAAGCTGGTTGTCACGAGTTCAAAAAAAGCAAGACCTGCTTCCAATGTAACGCAAAAAGTTGATGTAATTACTCAACACGAACTGGAAAAGTTAACTACTCCGCATCGTAATCTCGCCGAATTAATCCAGTATCTACCAAGCTCCAATGTTATGGTTCTTTCCCGAAATGACGCAAACTGGGGAGCCTACGGGGGTATTGGACCTAAATATAACACCTTTATGGTTAACGGGTTGGTTATTGATGGATTTGTTGACCCTATGAGTCTTGACAAATCCCCTTTTAGTCGGATAGAAGTTCAGCGCGGTCCGGCTTCCGTCCTCTATCCAAATTATTTATCGCAGGATTTTGCCGGAAATCAAAGTCCCCTTGCCGGTACAATAAATTTCATCCCGAAGGATATCATACTCGCTCCTTTATCCTCTATTGATTTAATGTATGGCAAATACAATACTTATTCAGTCCATGCTTATCATGAAAACAGTTTTCAGTCAATCAGTTTCTTTGGCGGATTTAATTATGAACAATCGGATTATACGAACTATGGATCTGAAAATTCATGGTTGGATATGACAAAGAATCCTGATTACAAAAAAACAAAACTTTTTCTCGGCTCAACTCTCTTTCTTGATAAGCAAATGGATCATAAAATATCTTTGTTTGCCAATCAAACTTTTCATACGGGAGATTTTGGACGAGCTAACCGAAAATATGAAAACGCATATTCATTACTAAATCTCGCTTACACAGGGGAAATTACTAATCGAATAACTCTAAACATCAAAACCGGACTTAGGTTATACGACAGACAATATGAGAATGACAATTATTCTCCTCAGGCTCAGGATCTTTCTCTAAACTCAACCGATGTAATAAAACAAACCATTATTCCGGTTGATTTGTCATTCTCTTATCTTCACTTAAGTGGAAGCAATCTAACGATAGGAGGTGATTTCCAAAATGCACTATTTTCAACGTTAAATCAACCTGTTAATTTATCCGAAATGACTATGAATGATGCAACCGCTAAGAATGTGGGAGTCTATGCACAGGAAGAATTAATGTTAGATAGATTCACGCTTCGAAGCGGCGTTCGTTATAATTATGTCAACTATGATGTTAAAAAAGTTAGCGGATCCGTCCCGGGGCAAAGCACTAAATCATGGAACTCTTTTCTCTGGAGTGCCGGCATTAAGTACCGCGTTACCGATTCCTGGGATTGCTTTGTTAACTCCGGCAACAGTTTTATGCCCCCTTCACTAAAATCTGCAAGCGGAACAATTAAAGCAAGCGATCTGAACGTCCCAGGTGTTAATGGACAACTTCCTAATCCCGACTTAAAACCCGAATCCGGTTTCACTCTGGATCTGGGAACGGATTTACTTCTGCAGTCAAATCTTTCCTTTTCCGCACGTTTCTTTTATAGCAGAATGACTGACGCAATTATGGAAATTGTTATAAGTAAAAATCCGTCACAAACCATGTCGGTTAATGCTGGCGGTAAAACAATTGCAAAAGGTTTAGAGTTAGCCATGAAACACTCTCTCGGTGGTCATTTTTCCTGGTTTGCCAACTTTACATTAATTGACAGTAAAATATATAATCCTGTTTTATCCGACGAGGATAATCTTGAAGTCCCTTTCGTTTCCCCATTCACCGTAAATACAGGATTTTCTGCCATCTTACCCTATGCTACTGAATTATATGCCTGGTTAAAATATTCTGACAAAATTTATGACAGCAATTCAAGACTTAATAGAATTTCTTACAAGTCGGGAGAAACTATAAATCTCAGGATTCAGAAGAATATTAATCTATATAACGGAGTGAAATCTTCTGTTTATTTAATAATTAATAACATAACTGATAATAAATATGATATGCCGTGGCAATTTCGTGATACCGGATTTCAGTATTTTGTCGGTTTAAATACATCATTTTAAATGAAATCGAACACCCAAAAACAAATATTTTTACTTTTACTGTTTTACTTTTCTGCTGCCACTTTCCTTCTACTGAATGCTCAGGGGACTGAAAGAGATGATGTTATATCTGCTTATATCTATAATTTTGCCAGGAATGTAACCTGGCAAAATGAAGCGGGCATCTCTGAATTTAATTTTCTGGTCATTGGCAGCGACCCAGGAATATTGGCTTCTCTTACGCGTATGTCGGAATCTAAAAAATTACGCAATAAGAAAATAGTTGTGGCCTTCTCTAATTCGATTCCTTTGGAAGCCTCTCCTCATCTGGTTTATGTACCAAGCACTCTAAACAGTAAAATCCCCCAGATATATGAAATTATTGCTGATAAAAACATCCTTCTTATCACCGATAATTATAAAGACAAACGCTATATTATGATAAACTTCCTGGAGGATGTTGCCGGTACAATCAAATTTGAGATCAATAAAGCAAATATAATTAATCAGAATATCAATATTCTTCCAGAGATGATACTCCTTGGCGGATCACAAGTTGATGTTGCGCATCTTTATAGAGAAGAACAACAGAATATTCGTGCATATCAAAAGCAAATTGAAAATCTCGAAAACGAGACAAAAACGCTCAATGATGAGATCAAGCAGAAAACCAAAGTTATCGTCGAACAAAAAGAAGTTCTGAGGGAACTTAATTCAAACCGGGCATTGCAAAAAAGAATCCTGGACAGTCTTTCCGCTGAAATAAGTTCATCCCAGTCTCTTATATCAAAACAGCTTATTAAGATTCAACAATTAGAATCGCGCTTTAACTCAAGATCTGCCGAAATTGAAGAACAAGCTCTAGAATTAAAAAAGGGCTATGCTATCCTGACTGATCAGGAAAAAATTATTGCCAAACACAAAATCTTAATTGATAATCAGACAAAGATTCTCGATGAGCAGCAATTCAAACTGGAAAGACAACAAAACTATATTTATTTCCTGATCATCATATTTCTTCTTGTCCTGCTTCTTGGAATTCTATCTTACCGGAATTATCGGATTAAAAAACGGCTAAACCTTGAACTCGAAAGAAGAGTTGAGGAGAGAACGATTGAACTCAATAATTCCAATGAAAAGCTCACCAAGGAACTGTCTGAGAGAAAGAAAGCTCAAGCAGAACTTAATGAATACCGAATCCACCTTGAAGAAAAAGTAAAAGAAAGAACCGCCGAACTCCAGGTTGCAAAAGAAAAAGCCGAATCTGCAGACAGACTTAAGTCGGCATTTCTTGCCACCATGTCACATGAACTCAGAACACCGCTGAACTCTATAATCGGTTTTTCAGGTATACTTGCTAAGGAGATCCCCGGTCCTCTAAATGTAGAACAGAAAAAACAAATCGCAATGGTAAAAACAAGCGCCACCCATCTTCTGTCGCTTATAAGTGATGTTCTAGATATTTCGAAAATTGAAGCCGATCAATTTGTGGTAGCTTTCGAACCCTTTGACTATGTTAAATCCATTAAGAAAGTATATTCCATTATTAATCCCCTGGCGGAAAAAAAATCTTTGAATCTGATCTATGACGTTCCGTTCGATCAGCTTCAACTTATTGGAGACGAGCGTCGAGTTGAACAGATCTTAATTAACCTTCTCAACAACGCCGTAAAGTTCACGGAGAGGGGCTTTGTTAAAATCCGGTCGGAAATTGTAGATTCCAATGTGGTTACATCAATAATTGATTCGGGAATAGGCATCTCTCCCGAAAATCTTGAGAACATTTTTAAGCCTTTCACTCAGGTGGATACCGGCATTACCCGTGTTCACGAAGGAACGGGACTTGGACTTTCAATAAGTATGCGGCTTGCGGAAAAACTCCGAGGCACTATAAAAGTTGAAAGCAAACCGGGTGAAGGGAGCATTTTCTCACTTATTCTTCCTTTGGAAATTACAACGTAAATAACTATTATTTGGTTTAGAATTTTATAATATCTCTAATGAAGAAACGTGTACTGATAATTGAAGATAATGAGCAGAATATATATATGCTCACATACTTGCTTGAAAGCCAGGATTTTCAAGTAATTCAGGCTCGCAGCGGTGTTGAAGGGATAGAAATGGCAATCGAAAGCAAACCTGATTTTATTTTGCTTGATATTCAACTTCCCGAAATGGATGGATACACTGTTGCCGCAAAAATACGCGAGTGCGAAATCCTGAAACAAATCCCTATAATAGTTGTTACTTCTTACGCAATGACTGGTGATAAGGAAAAAGCCCTCGCTTCCGGCGCGGATGGCTATATTGAAAAGCCAATTGATCCGGAAACTTTTATTGACCAAATGAATTCTTTTCTCCCTTCCCATTTAACCTCAAAATAATCGGAAATATATGAAGGTATTAATCGTTGATGATAAACCTGAAAATCTTTACTTGCTGGAATCACTTTTACAGTCAGAGGGGTACGAGATTATTTCAGCAAAGAATGGCGCTGAAGCTCTCGGTCTGGCATTAAAGTACCAACCCGATCTTATTATTTCCGATATACTTATGCCCATAATGGATGGCTACACATTATGCAAGGAATGTAAAAAAGACAAAGTCCTGTCTGTAATTCCATTTGTTTTTTATACTGCGACTTATACTACCCCCAAGGATGAGGAATTTGCCCACAAACTCGGGGCAGACAGATTCATTATAAAACCTGCTGAGCCGGACTTCTTCCTTGATATTATAACAAACCTTCTGGAGGAGGTTAAGGAAAAAGGAATTCCCGTCCGTAAAATTGAAATTGTACCTGAGAATGTTCATTTAAAAGAATATAATGAGACGCTTATCCGAAAACTTGAAGATAAAATGCGTCAGACAGAAAACAATGAAAGAGAATTAAAGCAATATATTAATGAACTTGAAAGGACTATTCAGGAAAGAAAATTAGCCGAGCAAAAACTTTCGGAGTCGGAGGTTAAATTCCGGCTTCTATGGGAAAAAACTGATAATGGAATGCGGCTAATTGACCAGGATGGTATTACTGTACTGGTCAATTCATCATTCTGCCGTCTCGTTAATCTTAAAGAAGATGAATTATTGAACAAACCCGCCTCACTGATTTATGCGGAAAAAGAGCGTTCCTATATGCAGGAAAGACTTATTGAGAACATTAAAAATTCCAATATCGAACCGGTTATAGAAAAAGAACTCGTTCTGCATGATAATCGCAGGATTTGGCTGGAAATGTCAAATTCTCTCTTCTCAATAGGAAATTCCAAATATGTCCTTAGTATTGTCAGGGATATTTCAGAAAAAAAGAAAATGATCAGCGAGTTAATTCAGGCTAAAGAAAAAGCCGAGGAAATTAATCGCATTAAAACAAATTTCTTTGCTAATATGAGTCATGAACTGCGCACTCCTCTTATCGCAATTCTGGGCTTTTCCGAGTTAATCGAAGAAATGGACGGTGTCGATGAAGAACTTCGATCAATGATAATACATATTAAAAAGGGAGGACTCCGACTGCTTCATACATTGGATCTCATTCTCAATATATCTAAACTCGAAGCCGGGAAGACGGAAGTTAAACTTGAAGAGGTAAATTTAGTCCCCCTGATCGAAAAAATAATATCCTTATCCAGGGAAGAAGCCAAACAAAAAAATATCACCCTATCATTTGACAAAAAAATTAATGAAGCACTTTGCTACCTTGATCCTGAACTTACGGAAATAATATGTACTAATCTCATTAAAAACGCTATCAAATTTACCAATCAGGGTAATGTTAATGTATATCTGGACGAGAAAGATAGTAAAGCAATACTACGTGTTATAGATACTGGAATTGGTATTCCTGAAAAGTACCAGGCAATGATCTGGGAAGAATTCCGCCAGGCAAGTGAAGGATATGGGAGAAATTTCGAAGGTACGGGACTTGGTCTGCCTCTTGCCAGGAACTACGTAACATTGATGGGGGGTAAAATCTCTCTTAACAGTTCCGAAGGAAAAGGTTCGGAATTCGTTGTCGAGTTTCCTTTTCTGAATGTCCCGACCGATGAATTACTGCTGCAAAAATCCACTCGGGTAAAAAACTCCCTTTCAAGTCCGGAATCAAAAGAAAAACTTTGTATTCTTTATGTGGAAGATGACCTTGATGCCCGCAATTATGTTACCATGGTTCTAAAGAAAGAATACAATATTGAGACGGCATCCTCAGCAGATGAGGGCTTGAGAAAAGCAAAAGAAAATCAGTACGATTTAATCCTTATGGATATAAACCTGCGAAAAGGATTGGACGGGATACAACTTACCCGAATTATTCGTGAACTCCCCAACTACAAAACCACTCCTATAGCCGCGGTTACCGCCTTTGCAATGAAAGCTGAGAAAGAGGAATTCTTATCAAAGGAAATGAATGCTTATATATCTAAACCATTCACCCGCACAGAACTGATGGATTTTGTAAATAATTTAGCAAAAAGCAGATAAAAAGCTTAAGTTTTTGATTGATAACCTGATTCATATTATCTGATCTCATTAACAAATCCTTCAATGGGATTAACTGATTCAGACAGATTTCCGCTCCATCCATTCTATAAAAAGACGCTTTGCCACTATGTAGTACTGCCTCTCATTAAATGCTCCTTTGTCCGCGTGAATTATAAACACATTCGAATCATCCTCCACGCCAAAAAATCCTTTTATCATCTCTGACTTCGTTCCTTCCGCAAGCTCAAAATACGGATGATGAAAATAACTGATTAAATTGCTGAATTTAACCTTCTTGAAGTAGAGTTCAACAATATGATAATACATAAGATCTGTGCTTCCCGCAATATGAATTTCTCCCTTTCCTGCAGTCTTCTGTTCATTAATGAACTGATAATCCCAAATTTGCTTTTCATTCACCTCATCTAATCTTATCTTTATTTTTTCTCGGCTGATATCTTTAATACCCCTACTTAATGTCAGATTGAGTCCGACCGGTAAGAGGGTTTTCAGATCTCCCTTTACTATTCCCTTCTTAAAAACCGACAACTTAATTAAGCGGTCAGAATTAAATGAACTTTTATATTTCTCGTCTCCGGACTTAAAACCCACCAGGAAACCCTCACTGTCAGCCATCAAACACAGACCCGGGGTCATAAAATAATCAGATCGTCCAATCACTTTTTTTTCTGTATCTGTAAGAATTACGGAATATGGTTCCGGGTACCTGAAGTGAAGTAAACGAATTTCCACTTCTGATGTTCTTATTAAATATTCCAATCCCTCTTCTGCTTTTAATAATCTCCCATGGTTGAACTGACACCAATCTATCTCCCCGGGATTAACAAACATTATATGTTCCTCAGACTGCTCAGACTCATTTTCATTTCTTAAAATAAAATTCAGCATTTCCTTTCCCGCCTCCCGTTCACTTCTATTTTTCATTTTCGCGATATACAGCCGGGTGCTGCATTCAGGACAATATAACTGGGAGTACCCCGGATCAACTGAAAAATTTAGATCCTCACGTTTAATACCTCCGCAGGTTAAACAAATAAATCCATCACACTTCGGGCAGAACAAAAAATATTTTGCTCCGATCTGGTCATTTCTTGTGCCAGCTGTTTGAAACATGAAAAGATGATAAAGCTTGCTATCAGTTCCACTCGCGCAAATTCTGCAATGTTTACATTTTATATCCATCTCACAATACATTATATTTAATTTTAATAAAGATAATACTCAACTGTTAATTGTACCCTACTTCACCAGGCTCACTTTATCGTCTTCACAAAATCACCTGCTATTATCCGGCAGATATATACTCCGCCGCATATCTTTTTGCATCAAATGTTACCTGATATTTTCCTGCTTCCTGCTCCTTATCTACAAGCTTTGTCACTTCCTTACCCAGAATGTCATATATCGTTAAAGTTACTTTGCTGTTTACCGGGAGTTCATATTTTATCGTTGTAACGGGATTAAACGGGTTGGAGTAATTCTGGTAGAGTTTATATTCTTTTGGAATTATTGAGGTTTCTTCTGTTTCTTTTTTCAGAGTTGTCACCCCAAACATCATCTTTGCACTCTTCGTTAACTCATGTTCCGGATACAGGTCTTCCATTATATTTGCTATCACCCTCGCTGAATCTCTATTGTCTTCCTCGAAATAGAGATAACTGAACTTCCTAAATAAGATCAGAGGTTTATAAGCAGTATTCAATGTTACCAGACGAATTGTTACCAAAAAATATTCCGTTTAGCGGATTACCGCTTACACTCTGAAAATCAACATTTATCAGAGTGTCGCTTTTTCCGTTAGCTGTGAATAATCCGTTAACTACAATCTTTGACCCGTTATAGAAATTCAATGTCGAGCCTGCTCTTAAGTCTAACCTCCCACCTGTATTTACTACAATATTCTTATAACAGTCATACGTTCCTACGACTGTTAGAGTATTTCCCGAATTGATGGTCAGATCGTTTTCGGTGAGTGTCTCCAAGGTTACTGTTTCATCATAGTTTAGCTCTCCGCCATACTTGACAACAGGATATATTCTGTATAACCTTGCATCTCCCGTTGATATTGTGTCTTCAAAATATCCTTTATTGTTTGTGTTAATGGAACTCCCTCTGCTTATTGAATCTATATAATCGTAAATAACCCAATTTCTATATGTCTTGAATTGGAAAGTGTATCTGTCGGCCGAATTTGTATTATACCACCTGCTTAGAAGCATTAGATACTTTTTGTCTGAATTTGAGCTGTCACTAAATATCCCTATATCAACTTCTACTGTGTCATTCCCGACCCCGTTTGTTTTTACAGAATCAATATATTCATCGGTATAGTTGCTGATTCGTAAATCCAGGTCTATCTGAGAACTTTCCTGGTTTAAGTTCTTTATTGCCTTTCCGAACAATCCCTGCATTCTCGGAGATATTGTATCCCGAAGTGTATAATAGTGGTTTTCCGGTATTCCCGATTCATAATCATACAGTCCGTCTGCTTTAATATTTCCGTTTGTGTCTCTTAAATTAAAATAATTATCAAAACAAATTCCCTTTGCTCCACACAGTAATCCGATATTTGTAAGGTACAGAAACTGTTCTTTCGTCAATTTCGTTGTTAATCCCTGATTGTTTTCATCCATCCATCTACCAACCTGAACAGTAAACATATAATTTGGATTCTTCCCACTCATTGATATTAAGTTGTTTTCAATCATATTTGAATTTACCTCTCCCTTTAGATAAGTCAATGATAATGTATCACTCTTAAAGGGGTAGTAGTTCAAAGTGCTGAATCTCAAAGGCATCCTTTTCCACATTTCCTCGAATATAACCGCATTCTCCGGTCCATTTCCGTTTCCCCCGTATCTCCCATCCCATGACCCGCTTACTGAGAGAAATAATCCCCTTTTCCCGTTTGATTCAGAACTCATTATGCTGTCAATATATCTTATTGGTTCGTAATTATCTATTGTCGGCGGTTCATCTATTGCCATCCATCCCGCAACCGTATTGTCATAATCACCTCCGCTCACAGTTAGTTTGTTATAGTTCCTGCTGTAATCGTTCGTGTTGTTTATTTCATCAATAAGATCGTGCTGTTCCTCAAGATCTGCTTTAATTTTAATACCTCTTTGGTCATGAACAAGGATATTGTCAACTAATATCTCATAATTGTTTACTTTTCTCCAGGTTACTTCAAAAAAGATTCTTTCTGCATATTTAACTTCATCTGTGCTGCTCCGGAACAACCTTCCGTTTATGTATCTGGCGTATGGTTTTCTTCCTGGTATGTGCCGAATGGATTCTGTACTGGAAGCATAATTAGTATAATAACTTGGGAAGATGTTGTTTAAACTGTATTGAACCGATTTCAAAGACCAACTATTAAGTTCCAAATCTCTCACCGTAATATAGTTATCACCCAGTGTAATGGTATCACGGACATCATTTTTGGCATAAACCCTTAACCTGCAAATGATACTGTCAAGATTTTGCGGTCGCCCTGATGGAGTTACTTCTTTAAGTTTTATTCTGAATGAAGCTGTGTATTGCCGGATATTTGCTGTGGCAGATGTGTCGTCTTGAAATATGTATCTATCCTGTTGTGTGTACCCAGGACCGCTTAATATCACTCCCTCTTCAGATAAGGAAAGAGAATCGTAATTTGTCTTTATACAGTACGTCCCGTTATCGTTATATACTGCTGCCAGGGTATCATTTCTCTCTAACGTTGCCTCATTTTCAGGATTTCCATCCCCCTCTGCCTCCCACACTGTGTATGCCGCATCCGTGTACTTTGATACCATATAGCCCGCATTGACTGAATCACCCGGATATGGCAACAGTTTTAACCCCACTGTTTTTGTAAGACTAAACATTGTGTCGTTTACCATTGTTGCTGTTATCGCAGTTATCCCTGCATCTTTTTTGTGCTGGTAACTTGTCCCCGAATACCATTGTAACTCCCATGAGTAGGATATTATCGGGATACCCGGATAAGTGTCCATCAACTCCTGTCCATTTAATCTTACTGTAAGCATTAAGAAAATCAGGCACACAACCGGAGCACTTTTATACATCAGTCTCATTACATCCTCTCTTAATTTACTTGTTTTTCTTTTCGCTCTTCCTTACTTCAGCATTATCATCTTCTTTACGTCTATGTACCTTGGAATTCCTCCCTCTCCTATTACCTCTATCCTGTAAAGATAGATTCCGCTTGCTAGCTCATCTACTCCTTGGTTTGTTCCCTGCAGTTGACTCCCACTAAAGTTTACCTCGTGATACCCCGATTCCTGTTCTTCATCTGTTACTACTTTTACTAATTCTCCTTTAATATCATATATCTTTATTTTTACTCTCCCTCGGTCCTTTAACATATACGGGATTTTTGTCTCTCCATTAAACGGATTCGGATAATTCTGATATAGTGCATAATCTGTTGTAACGGTTTCCTCTCCCTTTACATCAGTTATCGTTACTTTTACTTCTGCTGTAGGGTCAGATTCGTTCTTTTCTGTATCTACCCCTGTTAATTTATAATATAATGTTACAGGTTCTGTCGGTTGGGTATCATTGTAGCTCGTATCAGTCAGTACCGCCAATAAGGTTGTTGTATCCATCGGAAATCCTGCCGTCTTTCCGCAATACAACTTATAATGTGAGAAATCGCTTTCTGTGTTTTTCTCCCACTTCAGTTTTATGTAACCAGAGTCTACTTTGGCTGTTAATCCTCTCGGTACTTTGGGTGATAGATTGAGATACTCATAGATCTCTCCCAAAGGACCACCGTACATCCCTATGTCACTTCTGCTTCCGTCTACATCAAGGATACTTGGGTTTCCTGCATCTATCCCGGGTGAGTGCATCTGAAGATGAAAATCATGGTCCATGAATATTGTTGGGAGTTTCTCCCTTACGAACATTGGATCGGCATACACTGTGTTTGGACCCGCTGTTACTTCTCCCCTGTAATCTACTAAATTCTTATAGAAAAGATTGTAGTCATAAGTTGCCTGCCAGGACTGGACTTCAATTCCACACCCATTGTTATAGAGAATATTATTCAATAATCTTGTTCGGGTTCCAAGATGTATGTTTACACTCCCACCCCAACTATACCTAAACCAGGAATTACCAAAAATATTATTTGCTAAATAAGACGAATCCCTTGGAGTTGAATCATCGTATAACATCCCATCCTTAAAATTGGTAATTAAATTATTAGTGATTACAGCACTTTGAACTGCATCAATTTCAATTCCATATCCCGATCCTGATGGATTAGTACATAAAACCACATTATTGTGAATGAAAAATCTTCTGCCATTGGATATTACAAAGCCACAATCAGTTCCATTCTTAATAATAAATAAATTATTTGCTATATATATGCTATCATAACTTCCCAAACCTGAAGAATTTATTCCGGTTTTCAAGTTTGTAAAAATATTATTTTCAACAAACGATCGGTCTCTTGTCCCAATTCCTGCGGCTCCATTACTTATACGACAATTTATTACCTTAGCATTTCTTGCCTGCATAGTAATTACCGATATGGAAGGACCGTAACCTTTCCCCATTATTGACAAGTTCTCAACGAATGAGGTTGCTTTAATGTATACTGCAATATTTGAAAGGCCCGTTCCATCAATTATCGTACTATCCATACTAGTGCCAATAATATGTAGTTGCGTTTGGATAAGCAGGTTTTCTTTATACACTCCATTTCCAATTATAATCGTATCCCCGTCAACACAGATGTTTACACATTTTTGTATTGAATCACTTGCTGTTTCCCAGGAGGTGAAGGGTGGTGTGCTGCTCCCTGTCTTGCTGACATAGCGGATGGTGGCAAAGGATA
>JAAYVN010000125.1 GCA_012517155.1 Ignavibacteriales bacterium
ATCTGTTTAGTAAGGAACTGGACACCCTCGGAAAGTATAAAACCGGTGTGGGATGCCTCTATATTAAAAAACTTGAGGATGTTGACCTTAAGGTGCTGAAGAATATGTTTATTAAAGCAGTAAAAGCTGTAAAATAACCGCGAACTATATCCCGCTTCCCCTGTTGTGTTAAAATTATCCCGCGATGTTTAAAAATATATACGACCCCGGTTATCACGATTGTTTTCTATTTTCTTCCGTCTTCATCCATTCAATCTAATGACAACTTAATGACTATAAATGACAGCGAAGCGTAATGACGGCGCAGCCATCTCAACAAATCACCTGTACCGCTTGCGAGAACAAATTAACCCTTTTTTTCTTTACGTTACAAACGTTACAAACGAATCAACAAATCAACAAATCAACCTTTTTTCCGTCTTCCGTCCTCCGATTTGTCGGATTCCTAACCCCTGACCCTTGTGATGCAAATGGCATGTTTCTTTGTTTGTTCAAAAGTATGTTGTGTATCTTAGTCTAAATAATTATTTTAAGAAGTATTTTATAAAAAATTACGAGATGATAATGAGTTTATTCAGGAACTTTGGATTGATGCTGATTTTGGCTGTATCTTTATCCGGTTTTCTCCGCGGACAGGAACTGGATGCGGAGGTTACTGTGAGTCTTGAGAAACTGCCTGTTCAGAATCAGGAGATACTTGTTGCCTTTAGAGATTTGGTCAGCGATTATCTTAACCAAAACCGGTTTTCCGGAGGGGATTGGAATGCCCCAAGGATTAAATGCTCTTTTAATATCTATTTCCAGAGTGCCAGTGATGAAATGAATTATCAGGCTCAGATATTTATCGGTAGTCAGAGAGATATTTATAAACGGGATAAAAAGTCCCCTATGCTTACTATCCTGGATAATGGCTGGAGTTTTCTGTTTGAAAGAGGGCAGACGCTTGTCTTTAATCCGATGCAGTTTCATTCAATTGCCAGTTTACTTGACTATTACGCATTGATGATAATTGGAATGGATATGGATTCATGGGAGAAACTGGGAGGTACTCCTTTCTTTTCCAGGGCTTTTGATATTGTAAACCTCGCTGTTAACAGCAGGTATAACACTGGCTGGGACAGAAGAGGCGGCTCCTTTAACCGCCGCGATCTCGTCGAGGATCTGCTGGCTGAAAAGTACCGACCAATGCGCGAGGGCCTTTATGATCTTTATTATTTTGGACTGGATGTACAGTTTAAGGATGTTCCCCGCGGCCGGAATAAAATGGTTGATTTTGTTTTTCTGCTCGATAAACTGAGCGGAAAAATTGATGCCAGAAGTGTTTTTGTTAAATCATTTTTTGATGCTAAGCATGGCGAGATTATTGAAAATCTTAAAGAGCATGATAAATGGCAGGATATGCTTAAGGTGCTCAGAACTGTTGATCCGCCGCATCAGGGGAAATACGAAAATTAAGTTATGGTTGTTTTTCTTCAGGGGTGATTAATTTTGAGGTTGTATGAGAGATGTTGTTGCTGTTATTGATACCGGAAATCTGAAGTTTAATTTTTTGAGTATCCGAAATAAGGTTGGGCCTGCCTCCAAGGTAATGGCTGTTGTTAAAGCGGATTCCTATGGTCATAATATAAATTATACTGTCCCGGCACTTTGTTCGCTCCAAAATCCACCCGACTACTTTGGAGTAGCTCTGGCTGACGAGGGGGCGGAAGTGCGGTCTGTTTTGCGTGGACTTGGTTCTGAGTTCCATTATATCCCGGTCCTGGTGTTTGAACCTTTATCCGAATCCAATATTGATACAATTACCGAAAATGATCTCTGCGCAACAGTGTTTGCGCCTGAGCATCTTGAACTGCTTCGCAAATATCCCAAAAATGTGAAAGCGCATGTTAAGTGCGATACGGGAATGGGAAGGTTAGGAATTAACTTTAAAAATGCACCGGATTTTATTAATTTGGTGATGTTGATTAAAAATGTAATTTTGCAGGGGATTTATACCCATTTTGCCACTTCCGATGCCAAAGAGAAGTCTTTTGCCGATTTACAGTTGAAGAGATTCAAGGAAATCGTAAATGCTTTGAAGACAGCGGGAATTGATTACGGATTGGCTCACTGCGCCAACAGCGGAGCAATATTTGATATGCCCGATTCCTATATGGATATGGTCAGACCCGGAATCTCGCTTTATGGTTATAAACCATCTCTCGAAGTCCGGGGAGAACTGCCCCTCAAACCGGTAATGAGTATAAGAGGGAAGGTTGCCTCGGTCCGAAAAGCCCATAAAGGAGAAAGCGTGGGGTATGGACAGCTTTATTTCCCTCAGGAAGGAGAAACGATCTTCTCCGTTGGAATGGGTTATGCAGACGGTTATCTGCGCAGAATGACAAATTTTGGGGAATGTCTTTGGAATGGTAAAAAGTGCAAACTGGTGGGAAGGGTAAGTATGGACAGGATCACTTTTAGCGGTGGAAATGAATCCGTAAAAACGGGGGATGAGGTGATTCTTTTGGGTATGGAAGGGGATTGGAGATTTGATGGTTGGGATTTCGCTAAACTGATGGGTACTATTCCTTACGAGGTTACCTGCGGTATTTCCAAGCGGGTTCCAAGGGTTAAATACTGATCTGCTTTGTGTTAAGCGGACTGTGTCGGAACTGGAGTGAATTAATTCATTAATTTTAACTTGATTTAATATGGATTTAGTAAGGTTGTATATCATTCAGTGTGTAACGCTGACGGCGAATAATCTCCGTTTGAGTTCCCAGAAGATTGAAATTGTGGGCTTGCTCAAGGACGCTATTTCTCATTCTAAGGATCTGCCGGCAACTATTTCCGATATGAAAAAAATAACCGTCCTTTCAAAACTTGCAATTCGAATCAACGAGATCTATTCCTATCTTGTCAGCGATAAACTTGATTTCCTGAGGGTGTCCGAGAAGTTCAGGGAACATTGCCAGCTGATACTCAGAGATCTTAATTATTTGCTCGATACCACCACTGTTACTGAGTTCAAGGAAGTGGTCAGCTCTTTGCTTCATATTAAAAAAAACGTCGTTGAAGAGGAACAGCTTTCTCCGATTGAAGTTGACCTGGCTGCCGGAGAGATCAAGGAAACCGAAGTTTCCACAACCGCAGAAATGACCAATGAAGCAAGACTTCGTCAGAAGGAATTGTTCATACTGGAAGATGATGCGCCTAAAAACGAGCATGACTTTTTCCAGAATTTTGAGGAGACTATCCTGAAACCGGTTAAAGAGCTGGATACATTTCTCGGAAGACTTGCAGATGGCGATGCGGTTGAGGCAGAGTTGGTTTATTATAGTGAAATTATGAAGAATCATGCAAATTTATCCAGGGACTTCGGAGCCACGCTGGTTGGGGATATGCATACCGCATTTCACAAGGGGCTGGAAAGGATAATCGCCGGCGAACTTCCTATGGATAAGGAGTCAGCCGAGAATTTGCGCGCCTGTTTGATAGTAATTGTGGCTTTGATTAAAAACAAAGCGGTGGATATCAAACCTTTCCTGAACAGGGCAGAGGAGTTTGCTAGTGAATTGGGAATTAATTAACCAAAGTTTAATAATCAGTGGAATTAGTTTTATACATATATAATATTATGGCAATCAGATTACGGTAGGAGAGACAATGAAAAAATACGCAGTTATAATGGCCGGGGGTGTTGGTTCAAGATTCTGGCCAAGAAGCAGGGAGAAATCACCTAAACAACTTTTGCAGATCGTTGGCGATTCCAGTATGATTTCCCAGACGGTCGCACGTCTTGAGGAAGTCACCGAAAAGGAAAATATTTTTATCGTTACTAACCGTTTGCAGAGGGAGGAGATCCAGAAACAACTTCCCGGTATTCCACACGATAATATTATTGAGGAACCTTTCGGCAGGAATACTGCTCCCTGTATCGGACTCGCTGCTTTATTCGTAGAGAAAAAAGATAAGGATGGAGTGATGATTGTGCTTCCGGCAGATCATCTTATTCCCGATAAGGAAGTCTTCAGTGAGACCTTGAACCTGGGTGCTGAATATGCCAATGAGGTTAAGGGTCTGGTTACTATTGGTATTCCCCCCACCAGACCGGAAACAGGTTACGGTTATATTCAGATTGACGAAAGGAAGGTTAAGGAAAACCTTTTTAAAGTTTATACTTTTGCGGAAAAACCGAATTTGACCACCGCAGAAAGATTTATTGAAAGCGGGGACTTCCTTTGGAACAGCGGCATGTTCATCTGGCGTGCTGACACTATTCTGACCGAGATGCAGAAACTTATGCCTGAGTTGTATTTCGATTTGATGAACTTGAAACCTCATCTGAGTACGGAAAAATTCTCTTCCGGATTGCAGACAA
The DNA here is from genome assembly GCA_012517155.1 of Ignavibacteriales bacterium. Classification (GTDB taxonomy): domain Bacteria; phylum Bacteroidota; class Ignavibacteria; order Ignavibacteriales; family Ignavibacteriaceae; genus JAAYVN01. The sequence continues at coordinate 4,361 of JAAYVN010000125.1, forward strand.
TGTACGGCAAAATCAGGAGCATTTCCATTGATTACGGTATTATGGAAAAATCGAATAAGGTTTATTTGATCAAGGGAAAATTTTCGTGGAGCGATGTGGGCAGCTGGGAAGAAGTTTATCACCTCTCAGACAAGGATGAAAACGGGAATGCCGTAACCGGGGATGTGTACCTGGAAGGTACAAATAATTCATACATTTACAATCCCGGTAAGTTCACTGCATTGCTTGGGGTGCAGGATCTGCTGGTTATCAATACTCCTGACGCCCTGCTTGTCTGTAAAAGGAGCATGAGTCAGGATGTGAAGAAAATAGTCGATCACCTTAAGATAAACAAAAAAATTGAATATCTGTAAAACAATGGTGTGCTTTAATGAAAAACCGTTTGTGCTTGAAAAGGAACATCAGAGGCTTGTCCGGTGAAAAAAGTTGTAACTGAAAGAGAGATAATTGAATTTGCCAGATCAGGCGGAAAAATATTTCCCCTTGCTAAAGGAATGTTGATAACTCCCCTTGCCCAGGACAGGATCAAATCACTTGGTATAACCGTTACAACCGGGGAGGAGGCTAAATCCCTCCGGCAGAATAAAAAACCGGATTTCAGTATTATTGCACTCGGATGTGATCACACTGGTTTCAAAGTCAAGCAGATGATTATTAAATACTTGAAAGAGATAGGCTGCACAGTAAACGATACCGGTACTTATAACGAAGAACCGGCGAATTACCCTGAATTTGCTTCGAAGGTAGCAAGGCTTGTCCAGAAAGGGGAGGCCGATGTGGGTATATTAATTGACGCAACCGGCATACCCAGTGCGATTACAGCTAATAAATACAAGGGTATTCGCGCTGCAACCTGCTATAATGAATTTTCTGTCAGAAGCGCCCGGGAACATAACGATGCGAATATTCTTGTTGTCGGCGCGGTTACTTTGGGGGAAGGCACTATAAAAGGTCTTGTTGAACTCTTCTTAAATGTCGAATTCTTAGCTGGAAGACATAAAACCAGATTGGAAATAATTGAAAAAATTGAGTCGGAACAGTTTTGTAATTCATAGTTATTTATTATTTTTCCAAAGTGAATTTTAATTTAAGGGACAGGGATATATTTATGGGGGCTGTTTTTATCTGTATAAGTTAAGATTTTTGTAATTCCATATTCATATCGCTATTTCACATTTTGAGCTAAAAAAAATATTAAATGAGGATTTCTTTTGTTTTTAGCAGATGCTATAGTTAATAAGGTTTTTGAAGTAAAACCCGGTATTCATAAGATTGTAATAAACTTTCCCGGACTGCCTCTCAAATCTGAACCTGGTCAGTTTGTAAATGTAAGAGTATCAGAAACTCACTATCCCCTGCTTCGCCGGCCTTTCAGTATTTGTGATTCTGAGAAGGATACTATCTCACTTCTTTTCAATTTGATGGGAGAAGGGACCAGAATGCTTGCCCATCTTAAGGAAGGTGATAAGATCAACCTGTTGGGACCCCTCGGAAATGGTTTCAGAATCAATAATTCGGTGAAGAAACATATCTTTGTTGCCGGTGGAATGGGTGTTGCCCCTTTTCCTTTCTTAAAAAGGAAACTTGATGGAAAGATAAGTACATTCCTGGGAGGAAGAAGCAGCAAAGAGATAATTGAACTTGGACTACCGAATACAGAAATTGCCACCGATGACGGATCGTTGGGATTCAAGGGGAATGTTATTGAACTGATGGAAAGTCGTCTCTCCCCGGATGATCTGAATGCAGCAGTTATTTATGGATGCGGACCTACAGCGATGTTACGGGCATTGAAGAAATTCAGTATAAAAAATGATGCAGTTTGTCAGGTATCAACAGAATGTGCCATGGCTTGTGGTTTCGGGATATGCCAGGGATGCCCGACAGAGTCTACTGAAGGTGGCTATAAACTGGTTTGCAAGGATGGTCCCGTCTTCGACGTAAGGGAGATTGTCTTATGAATCAGAACATTACGGTCGGCAGGCTTAATTTAAAGAATCCTGTCCTCCTTGCGTCGGGAACTGTTGGTTACGGAAATGAGATTGCAGAGTTTCTTGACCTGAATAAAATAGGAGGTATAGTCACCAAGTCAATAAGTCTTAAACCAAGGGCGGGCAATCCACCCCCGCGAATTGTGGAAACTGCAAGCGGTATGCTGAATGCAATCGGTTTGGCTAATGTAGGTTTGGAAAAATTTATTACTGAAAAACTCCCTTATCTCGAGCAGTACGACACGGCCGTTATTTGCAATATCGCCGCATCCACTGTTGAGGAGTATGTGATTTGTACTGAGCAGCTTGCGCACCAGAAGCGGATTGATGCATTTGAGATTAATGTGAGTTGTCCGAACGTAAAGGAAGGTGGGCTTGTAATCGGAAATAATTTAGAGAAAGTTATTGAAGTAACGGAAAAAGTCAGAAAAGCCACGACTAAACCTCTTTTCATAAAACTTTCCCCTAATGTTCCCAACATTGCCGATTTTGCAAAAGGGGCTGTGGATGCCGGGGCAGATGCTGTTAGTGCGGTGAATACATTTGTTGGGGCTGCGATTGATTTAAGAACAAGAAAACCAAAACTCCACAATGTAACCGGTGGTTTATCCGGACCCGCAATTAAACCCCTTGCGGTTGCTAAGGTTTTGGAAATCAGCAGAAAACACCCCGAGATCGATATTATCGGAATTGGCGGGATAAGCAACTGGAAAGATGCCGTGGAATTCATACTGGCAGGTGCGAAGGCTGTTCAGATTGGCACCGTCAATTTCGTGGAACCGGCGGCAGGTATTGAGATAGCTGACGGAATAAGGGAGTATTTTAAGAATGAGTAAATATCCCCATAATATATTTGACATTAGAAAAATTTTATTTGATTAAATGCAATCTGGTCTAAAGAAAAAATGAGTGATTTTAAGACTATCGAAAAAAAGATATTTGAACTTCATAAACTTGGTGTGAAGTTCGGGCTTGAAAATACCCTTAATTTCCTGAGACAAATCGGGAACCCTCACGAACGGCTTAAATGCTTTCATATTGCCGGTTCTAACGGAAAGGGAAGTACTGCCTCTTTTATTGCCTCCATACTCAGCGAGGAAGGGTATAAGACGGGGCTTTATATGTCCCCACATTTTATCAGGTTTAATGAGCGGATAAAAGTGGACGGAGTGGAAATTCCTGACAGTTATATTATGAATTTCTACAACGAGTTCGAAGAGTATGTTAATAACAACAAACTTACGTTTTTTGAGTTTACAACCGTCCTTGCTTTCAAGTACTTTGCCGATTTCCCGGTTGATTATGCGGTGATTGAAGCCGGACTTGGCGGACGACTCGATTCAACTAATGTAATAAATCCACTTGCAGCAGTTATTACCTCGGTTAGTTTAGAGCATACAAATATTTTGGGAAATACAATAGAAGAAATAACCCGGGAAAAAGCAGCGATTATTAAACCGGGCATTAAGGTGTTTTCGGGATTGATCCCTGAACCTGCCAGAAAAATAATTGAAGAAAAATGCGATGAGCTTAAAGTCGAATATTTCCCGGTAACGGATTTCACCATCAAACGCGAGACCTATCTGGAGTTATATACGGAAGAACTTAATATTGACAGACTGGATTCTCCCTTGAAGGGTTTTTATCAAAAGTATAATGCCGCAACAGCAGCACTTGTCCTAAACAAAATTCTGGATGTCCATAGTCTTACTTCAATACTAAGGGGCTTGAAATATGTAGTTACGAACACATCCTTCCAGGGCAGATATGAGATCTATTCCGAAATCCCTAAGGTGATCATGGACTCTGCTCACAACCCCGAAGGGGTCTTCCATTTTATGAGTGAGTTTAAAAGCGAGTCGAAGCTTTACGCAAAAAAGAGTCTCCTCTTTTCCGCTCTTAGGGATAAGAATATTAAGGAAATGATAAAAAACCTTGCCGGTGTGTTCGATGAGATTTTTGTTACTGAGATTGACTTTGAGAGATCGAGTAAAATGGAAGACCTGGTGACTCTTTTCCGCGAGGACGAAGGCTATAAAGAGACTGAGATAAAAACTGTGAGCGATCATACCGCACTGGTAAATGATTTTTTGAACAATGAAAAAAACAGGAAAAATTGTCTCGTGATTTTAGGAAGCATGTATTTGCTTGGAGAGGTTAAAAAACGTTTAATAAAGGATCAGGAAAAAATACACAATGAGGGAGATAAATTAAAGTGAGCGGATAGATTTAACATCAAAACAGCCGGTGCGAAACCCGGTTTTAACTTTGTAAATAATATATTAATTTTAAAAGAAAATAATAAGGAACAAAAAAATGCCAATGGATATTTCGGAACTCAAATCGAAAAAAATCGTTGAGTTAAATTCAATCGCAAGAGATCTCGGTATTTCTGGATACAGTGATCTCAGAAAACAAGACCTGATTTTTCACATCCTCGAAGCCCAGTCTCAGAAAGATGGACAGACATTCTCCAAAGGAGTGCTTGAGGTACTTCCCGACGGATATGGATTTTTAAGGTCATCAGATTATAACTATCTCCCATCACCGGATGATATTTATGTCTCTCCTTCCCAGATAAAGAAATTTATGCTTAGGACGGGTGACCTTGTCAGTGGTCAGGTCAGACCACCAAAAGATGGCGAAAGGTTCTTTGCACTTCTGAGAGTTGAGGCTGTGAATAATCAGCACCCGGATACTATTAAGGAACGTACCCTGTTTGATAATCTGATACCGGTTTATCCCACCAGGAAACTGCAGCTTGAATCCTCTCCGGGTGAATACTCCATGCGCGTACTGGATTTGTTGTCCCCGATTGGCAAAGGTCAGAGAGGTCTTATTGTCTCCCCCCCAAAGAGCGGAAAAACTATTCTCCTGCAAAAGATTGCAAATTCAATTACCAGAAACCATCCGGAAGTTAAACTTATTATTCTTCTGATTGACGAGCGTCCGGAAGAAGTGACTGATATGGAAAGAAGTGTTAAGGCGGAAGTGATCAGTTCTACCTTCGACGAACCGGCTGACAGACACGTTCAGGTTGCAGACATGGTCATCGAGAAGGCAAAAAGACTCGTCGAGGCAAAAACAGATGTTGTGATTCTGCTTGACTCTATAACCAGATTAGCCAGGGCAAACAATATCGTTATTCCTCACAGCGGTAGAATCCTCTCGGGCGGTGTTGATAGTAATGCTCTTCACAAACCAAAACGTTTCTTTGGTGCCGCAAGGAATACTGAAGACGGTGGAAGCTTGACTATTATTGCTACGGCTCTTATTGACACTGGTTCTAGAATGGATGATGTGATCTTTGAGGAATTCAAAGGTACCGGTAATATGGAGGTTGTCCTCAATAGAGAGTTGAGCGACAGAAGGGTATTCCCCGCTATTGAAGTTAACCGAAGTGGAACTCGTCGTGAAGAATTACTCCTTAAAGATGACGAATTACAGAAAATTTGGATACTAAGAAAGATACTTGCCGAATTAAGTCCTGTTGAATCAATGGAATTCCTCCTCGATAAGATGAAAGGTACCAGGAACAACAAAGACTTTTTAGGTAGTATGAACAGCTAATAACAGAAAGAAAATACCGGATGAGATTACACACAGCAATATTATTTCTACTGATATCGACCAGTATAAAACTTGTGGGACAGACCGATACCGTTAAGTATCAATGGCCCATTAGTCCTTTGGGGGTTCAGAAGCAGGTAACGGGAACTTTTGCCGAATACCGAAGTACGAGCGCCAGCGGGCATTATCATAATGGAACAGATATTCCTGCCTCAGCCGGTACCCCCGTTTATGCCGTTCTCCCTGGAGTAGTTGCCGTTGCGTATGATGACGGGAGCACGGGATACGACAGTTACGTAAGGGTGACCTCCACAATCAATGGGGTTTCCAAAAACCTTACTTATTATCATACCCGCCCTTCTGTCTCTGTTGGGCAGCAGGTGGTAATTGGTCAGCAGATCAGTACTATCGCCATTGACCATGTCCATCTGATAGATTATAATTTAGGTACTAGTCTTACCGATAGGCAAATAAATGCTTTACGGCAAAATGGCGGACTAACTCCTTATGTCGATACATGGAAACCTCGCATCCGATATATCAAATTCCTGCTGGACAACTCTACAACCTTTGTCCCCATGGGAGGACTTGGGAGCAAGATAGATATCATTGTCCATATCGAGGAGGCAAACGGAACTTCATCATCGGCTCAGAATAACGGAGCATACCAGGTCGGCTATAAGATCCTGAATGTTTTAGGTGATTCGGTGGTTTTTAATCCCCCGGATAATGGGAGCAGATACATTTACAATAATAAACCCAAAGACCAGTATGTGAATATTAATTTCTATCAACCGGAATCTAATACTAGTCAGCATGTTTATTCTATAACCAACGGAGGGGGAGCCAACTATGTTGCAAGTACGCAGGTCGTCGCAAACAATTTCTGGGATGTGACTCAGCATCCTTACGGCAACTATAAACTCATGGTATGGACAACCGACTGTAGGGGAAATGCGGATACTCAATATGTTAATATTACCACAACGGATATTGATCTCATCCCGCCTGGTCAGGCAAATCTAAGGTACGTTAAAATGGACTCCACCGGCTACTTTACCATTGGTTGGAGAAAACCGGCAGACCCCGACTTGAAAGGATACCGGCTTTTTTATAGTTCAAACGGCACTGGGTACTCTTTGCGCGAAGATGAGAATATCCTTAAGAAAGATGTACTCGAAAGAACATACAGTTATGGTTCTCAAAATCCACTTTACCTGAAAGTCAGTTCGGTTGATTCTGCCACTATGCCTAATTTAGGAATCCAGTCGGATGTCTATGGTATCAGGATGAAAAATGACGGAAACAGGATTTTGATAGTTGACGGTTTTAACAGATATGGAGGAACCGGAAGCTGGGCAAATCCCTACCATGAATTTATTCTCCGGTACGCAGATGCCTTTAGTTATAGTTTTGATAGTGCGCATAATAGCGAAGTTGAGAATGGCGGGATTAATCTTAGCACTTACAATGCTGTGATTTGGTTTTTGGGTGATGAATCCACTGAGCACGAGACAATTTCGGATGCCGAGAAAGTTAAAATAGCTGATTACTTGGACAATGGTGGAAAGTTGTTTATTTCCGGAAGTGAAATCGCTTACGATCTGGAAGGATCAGGGTCCGCTGCATCCGGCGATATTACGTTCTTGAGGAATTATCTCCGGGCAAAATATGTAATGGATAACAGCAACTCGAAAGTCGTTGCGGGAGCTGATGGAACTGTATTTAGTGGTTTGTCAAATATTGTTTACGGATTGACCGGATATGGTTCTCCTTATGTGGAAGACTACCCGGATGCTATCGATACCGTCAACGGTAGTCAGATAATGTTGAAGTATAGCACATTAACAAATGCCGGAATTGCTTATACAGGAGCTTTCGGTAATCCGAACAAAACCGGACAGGTGGTTTATTTCGCTTTTCCTTTTGAAACTGTCGGATATGCAACAGACAGGACAAATTTAATGAGCGCGGTTTTCAATTATTTTGGAATAAGCACGGATGTCGAGAATCATGTTCTAACCCCTGAAGTTGGATATAGTCTTGAACAGAACTATCCTAATCCCTTTAATCCAAGCACCGTAATCAGCTACAGCTTGCCGCAAAAACAACACGTTACAATTAAAGTTTACGATATCATGGGTAAAGAAATCACAAAATTAGTCGATGAAGAAAAGGGTCCTGGAAAATTCCTGGTTGAATTTAATGCGGCTGATCTTGCTAGCGGAGTCTATTTCTATCAACTTACTACCAATGATTTCAGCAGTGTGCGTAAACTGATTTTGATGAAATGAAAAAGCTGCTTGATATAAAAATACTTGTCTTTAGAAAGCAGGCGATGGTTTTCAAAATGAGGTTTTTTTTAATTCTCATATTTTTGTTTAACATTTTTGGTTTCAGTCAGCATATGCACGATAACCCGGCTATGCCGAGAGGAGTCTTCGTTGAAACCCATATGAGCAGGGAAAAAGAGGGGAAGTTGCTCTATATATCCTTTAGAGTAAGTAATAATACTCTGGTCTTCAGGAAAGCGGGGGAAGGTTTCTCAGGTGAATATTCGGTTAGTGCGGAAGTAAGTGACTCTAGTGGACGTGTATTAGTTAGGGAAAGCATAATAAAAGAGGTTTTTGCAGCCACTTTTGAAGAGAGCAACTCTACAAAGTTCTTCAGCCAGGGGGTAATGAGAATGAGTTTCCCCTTCGAAAAGTCCAGAGCAATAATCAAATTCAATGACCTGAACACAAAAAGGGAATTTATTCTTCCCGTTCAGAATTGGGATTCCGTTAGTGATGAGTTTCTTAAACCTGTGGTTGTTACGGAAAGTCCGGATGGTTTTGAACTTGTTAATTTCGGAGGCAGGATATTGTTTACAAGTAATAAACAAACCATCCTTTTTCCCCTGGACGATACATCAAAATCAATGCTGCAAATTAAAATCAGGGAACGCAAAAATCCTGATGACGATGATACGAAAACATTGATGACCAAGACAGAAGAATTTATAGACGGTTCATTGGTGTTTGAGGAGAATAATGGTAAAATTAAAACAGCTCTGCATGAAGGAAAAAAGCGCTATTTTATTTTAAGGGATTTTACGCAGAAGCTGAATGAAGGCTTCCTCCTTTTTGAAATCGAGACGGGCAGCTTGGTTAAAAGTGCGAAATACTTGCTCCCGGTTTACTGGCACAACAAGCCTTTGTCCGCTAATAACGAAGATATTATAATGCAGTCATTGGCAGCTGTTGAAGAAGCAAATGTTTTGGAAGAGCTGAGCACCGGCAACAAGGAAGAACGGGAAAGAAAACTCAATGACTATTGGGAAAAAATAGACCCCACACCGGGAACCAGATTTAATGAATTGCAGGAAGAATTCTATTTGCGCGTGGACCATGCCATCCGTAATTTCTCTTCCTTAAGTAAGTTCAATGGTCATCTTACCGATAGGGGAAAGATATTTATCAGATACGGCACTCCCTCTGAAGTCATCAGGGGTGTGGATAAGTTTGGCAGGATTACTGAAAGCTGGTTCTATAAGGAAATCTATAAGGAGTTCATTTTTACGGACAGAACAGGAACAAACAATTTTCAATTATTGTAATGAAAGCGGTAATTTCAGTCGGTGACATAAATGGAATCAGTCCCGAAGTTGGGATTAAGGGATTGGAAAAGCTCTTCGGAACTACTGAGGACAATTTCATATTTGTTACCCCTAAAAATATATTTGAGGAAGAATACACAAAGCAGAAATGTAAATTCTCATATACCGTCGTAAATGAACTGCATCGGTTAAACAAAATTGGGAGTGATAAATTCGTAACCCTGGTTGACATGGGAAATGCGGAACAGGAACAAGGGAAACCTACAAAAATTTCCGGGGAGATTGCCTTCAAATCATTCAGGCAGGCATTCGAAATTACAGCTTCCGGAATCGCGGATTTTTTAATCACTCTCCCGCTTGCAAAAAATGCGATGAGCCTGGCGGGAATAAAAGCCAGCGGGCACACAGAGTTATTGGCAGAGTGGTGTGGAAGCAGGGATAATTTTGTAATGATGTTTCTTGGGGAAGGATTTAAGGCCGCTTTGACTACCATTCATATCCCTCTGAAGCAAACTTCGGAACTCCTTTCGGGAGAATTATTAACCAAAAAGATAAAACTTATTTTAGATTCTTTGAGAAGTGATTTCGGCATCGGGGAACCTAAGGTGGGAGTTCTTGGGCTTAATCCTCATGCCGGCGAAGGTGGATTAATCGGAGACGAGGAAAAGAATATAATTATACCCGTATTAAATAAATTTAAGAAGAACACTGAAGGACCTTTTCCGGCTGATGCATATTTTGGAATGAAACTCCACAACAAATTTGATATTACTATTGGGATGTATCACGACCAGGTCTTGATACCATTCAAGCTTACCTGTTTTGATAGTGGGGTTAACTACACTGCCGGATTGCCGGTCGTCAGGACAAGTCCTGATCACGGAACAGCCTTCGACATCGCAGGAAAAGGAATTGCTAAAGCGGATAGTTTTTTAAGCGCTTATTATTACGCAAAGCAGATCCGGTTAAATCGTAATATCGCTGAAAAAAATAAAATGGTCATAAATTGAGGAGCGAAAAGAAATATTCTAAAATTGCTGACATATATCAGCACTTGATGAGGAAAGTTAATTATGATATCTGGGCTGAGTATCTTTATATGATCCTGAAACCACACGTTCCTCCAAACCCGAATGTACTTGAAATCGCCGGCGGAGAAGGTAACATCGCTTTCTACCTGGAAAAAGAATACAACTCTTATCTCCTTACCGACCTCTCCCATGAGATGCTTCAGAGAAGTGAATCAAACTTACAAAAAACAGTATGCGATGTTAGAGCACTCCCTTTTAAGATGCAGTTCGATTTAGTTCTGATGATATTCGATTCAATTAATTACCTTCTGACAAAGAAAGATCTCGAAGCAGCTTTTCGAAACGCTGCGAAAGTACTTAAACCGGGAGGATTATTTGCATTTGATGCCAGTCTTGAAGAAAACAGTCTTAAGCATATTATCCCCGTAACTTGCGAAAGAAAATACGGTAAAATAAAGTATACTCATATAAGCGCATATAATCCCGTAACAAAGGTTCATAAGAACGAGTTCTTAATCCACGACTTGGATGGACGAACATACAGGGAGGTTCACAAGCAAAAAATTTATACTCAGGAAGACTTCTTTTTAGCAATTGAAAAGAGCGGTTTACATGTAATGCATTGTTATGACTGCTTTACTGTAAACAAACCAAGGAAGAATTCCAAGAGGATCCAATTCATTTTAAGAAAGAGCTACAAACATGCTTGAATTCAAGGATGTTGAAGTATCCTTCAACAACCAAAAACTGTTCAACAAAATCTCCTTTGCAATGAATCATGGCGAATTCATTTTCCTTACCGGAAAAAGCGGATGCGGAAAAAGTTCTTTGTTGCAGATGGTCTACATGAATTTAATTCCCCAGGCCGGTGTGATCCGCTTATTGAACTATAATTCCGGAAAGATCACAAAGCGGGAACTCCCCTTACTAAGAAGGAAACTAGGTATTGTATTTCAGGATTTCAGACTGCTAAAGGACAGGAATGTCTATGATAATCTCGCATTTGTTCTGGAAACTACTAATGTAAAATCGAGGGAAATTAAAAGACGTATAAATCATGTCCTTACGGAAGTGGGACTCACACACAGAAGAAAAAGTATGCCCGCTGAATTATCCGGCGGTGAGCAGCAGAGAATAGGAATAGCAAGAGCTATTATCAACGAACCTGTTTTAGTTCTCGCTGATGAACCAACCGGAAATCTTGATCCTGAAACTTCTTTGGAAATTCTGGATATCCTGAAAAAAATAAATCAAAGGGGGACTGCTGTAATTTTTGCAACTCATAATTATGAATTAGTGAAAAGTTTTCAAACCAGAACCCTTCGGATTGAGGAAGGGCAAATCGTAAGCCTTGATTTTGGAGGGAAATAAAAATTCACTATTTTACAAAAGATATTTTAAAAATAAAGAGAACTTTCAAATGGAAAAATTATTATTATTAGGAGCAGAAGCAATTGCTCAGGGAGCTATTGATGGGGGTGTTTCGGGAGTGTATGCTTATCCGGGCACTCCTTCAACGGAGATTACCGAATATGTACAATCATCCGGGATTGCAAAGAGTAAAGGGATACACAGCAGATGGAGCACAAATGAAAAAACCGCAGTAGAAGCAGCATTAGGAATGTCATATGCTGGAAAACGTTCAATTGCCTGTATGAAACATGTTGGTTTGAACGTGGCTGCTGATCCGTTTATGAATTCAGCAATCACGGGAGTTAATGGAGGGATGTTAGTTGTTGCCGCGGACGATCCATCCATGCACTCATCTCAGAATGAACAGGACTCCAGATATTACGGGAATTTTGCCCTAATGCCGGTTCTTGAACCTTCAAACCAACAGGAAGCTTACGACATGGCCTATGATGGTTTGGAATTCTCCGAAAAATGCGAACTCCCGGTACTCTTGAGGCTTACTACAAGACTATCCCACTCAAGGGCATCCGTTATGCTGAAAACTCCTAAACCTGAGAATAGTGTTAAATTTCCTAAAGATCCCATACAGTTTGTTCTTTTACCTGCTAATGCAAGGAAAAGATATAAAATCCTTCTTCGTACTAATGCTGAGTTGGAAAATATTAGCGATGAATCAGTTTATAACCGGCTTTTCAATTTGCCTGAGAATGGTAAATCCGAACTGGGTATAATTGCATGTGGAATAGCTTACAACTATTTGATGGAGAATCTGAACGATGAAAAGGTGAAATATCCAATTCTGAAGATTGGTCAGTATCCTTTGCCAAAAAAACTGATTAATGAGTTGTATAATAAGTGTGATAAAATATTGGTCCTGGAAGATGGCTATCCCATTGTTGAAGAAAGTCTTAGGGGCTTGCTTAACCTTGAAAATAAAGTCAAAGGACGATTGGATGGGACAATTCCAAGAGACGGGGAATTAAATCCCGATATTGTGGCCACAGCCCTCGGGAAATCAACGAAAACTTTTTTCGAAGTCCCTAAAGTGGTGGTAGCAAGACCTCCCGAACTTTGCAATGGTTGCAGTCACAGGGATATTTATACAGCTTTGAATGTGTTGATTGAAGAGTATGGACATCAGAAAGTATTCAGCGATATTGGGTGTTACACCCTTGGAGCTCTTCCTCCATTCAATTCAATCAATTCGTGTGTTGATATGGGCGCTTCTATCACTATGGCAAAAGGTGCTGCCGATGCAGGTCTTCACCCGGTATTTGCAGTTATTGGAGACTCGACTTTCGCCCATTCCGGAATAACTTCTCTCCTTGATGCGGTGAATGAAAATTCCCCGATTACCGTCATAATCTCTGATAATGCAACGACTGGGATGACCGGGGGTCAGGAATCAGCAGCTACCGGAAAGATAGAAAATATTTGCCAGGGTATTGGTGTTGATCCCGAACATATTAGAATTGTTACTCCGCTGAGAAAGAATCATGATGAGTTAGTCAGCATTCTTAGAGAAGAAGTTAACTATAAAGGGGTTTCGGTAATAATTGCCAGGAGAGAATGTATTCAGACCGCCGCAAGAGCTAAAAAAGCAGAAATCGCAAAAAACAAGGAGTCGAAATGAAATACGATATTATTTTAGCCGGTGTAGGTGGACAGGGTATCCTCTCAATAGCAGCAGCAATTGGCTGGGCGGCTTTGGATTCTAAACTTTTTATAAAGCAATCAGAAGTGCATGGTATGAGTCAGCGTGGTGGCGCTGTCCAGTCGAATCTTAGAATCTCAAGCGAGGAAATCGCTTCGGACCTTATATCTTTTGGGAGTGCTGATTTAATTTTATCTGTAGAACCTATGGAATCCCTCCGTTACCTCCCGTTTCTTAGTGACAAGGGATGGTTAGTTTCCAATTCAAAACCATTCGTGAACATCAACAATTACCCCCCTCTGGAAGATATATACAGTGAGATAAAAAAGATAAAAAACCATATCCTGATTGACGCGGAAAAAACAGCAAAAGAAATTGGGAATTACAGAGCTTCAAATATAGTGATGCTTGGAGCTGCTTCTCCATTTATTGATATAACCTATGCAAGTCTGGAAAAAGGAATAAAAACTATATTTGCTAGGAAAGGGGAGGAGGTCGTTAGTCTGAACCTTCGGGCGCTGGAAGCAGGAAGGAAATTCGCCGAAGATACCAGATAACAAAAAGTAATTTAACTGGGTTTGAGAGACTGTTTCAAGGAAAAATAGATATGGGACAATTAAAGACTCCCGAACCCGATATTCTTTTGGGGAGTTTCAAAGAGAAAAAAAAACACGGGAATTTTATTCTGTTTCCGTTGATTTGGTTTTTCTTTTTCGCTTTGACTATGTCAGCTCTTTGTCAGGAAACTCCAAATACATTAATCTCCCACGATACCATTTCGGTGAATATTCATAACAGATACGAATTATCTGCCTTTCACATAATACCAGGAAGCGAGATCGTGCGCGTTAAAGACCGGATACTCGTTCCGGGAGAATTCTTAATTAACTACGAAGAATTATATCTCCGGTTATCAGATACATTATCTTATTCGATCTACGACACGGTTTTTATATCCTATCGATCCCTGAACATCCCGCTAAAAAAACACTATGTAAAACGAGAAATCATCAAAAGATTTGATGTGGAATCACGCGATACGATCACATCAGTAAGCAGAGGAAGAGATCTACTTTCAGAACAATCAATATTTGGGGATGACATTGAGAAGAACGGAACAATAATTCGGGGATTCACTATCGGGACAAATAAAGATCTGGCATTACAAAGTGGCTTGAGGTTGCAGTTAAGCGGCAATTTGTCTGAAGAAATCGAAGTGGTTGCCGCATTAACAGATGAATCCACCCCAATTCAACCGGAAGGAAATACGGAATCTCTGGATGAACTCGACAAAGTATTTATTCAAATAAGACACAAGAACGCTATTGGTACTTTTGGAGATTATGAACTCAATCGGAAATTGGGGGAATTCGGAAAATTTAACAAAAAACTTCAGGGACTTTTAGGTGAGTTCCAGTTTGAGAACCATTCAGGCTTTTTCTCTGTTGCAAGTGCAAAAGGGAAATTCAATACTTTGAATTTCAATGGTCAGGATGGAGTACAAGGACCATATATTCTTTACGGAATTAACAACGAAAAAGAAATAATAGTGATTGCCGGTTCTGAAAAGGTCTTCATTGACGGGGAGGAGATGAAACGGGGGGAACGGAATGACTATACAATTGATTACTCGAATTCTCAGATTACTTTCACCCCAAATAGATTAATAACATCCGCAAGCAGGATAAGTGTGGATTTTGAATATACGGATAAGAAATATATCCGTAATCTTTTCAGCATGGGTGGGGAGTCAAATTTTTTCGGCAACGACCTTAAAATCCAGTACAGCTTTTTAAGGGAAGGGGATGATCAGGATGCCCCGATTGATTTTTCTCTTTCGGAGGAGGATAAAAAAAGATTAGAACAGGCCGGGGATGATATCTCTAAAGGTGCTAAGTCAGGCGTAAGTATGGCAGAGCCTGATTCCTTGGGGAAAATCAAAGGAACATATGAACAAAAAGATACTACAATTAATGGACAAAATTCCACTTATTATTTTTTCAATCCGGGATCAGACAGCGCAAAATATATTGTTACATTTTCATATGTGGGTCTTAATAAAGGGAGCTATGATAAAGAGAGCCTGGGACGATATCTTTATGTAGGCGAAAACAACGGCGATTACCTCCCCATAATTTTTCTCCCGTTACCCGAACTTAAGCAGTTCGCAAATTTGGTTATTGAATACAAACCCTTTAAAAACAGCAGCCTCCAGATTGAACTCGCAGGTAGTTCCTGGGATAAAAACCGTTTTTCAACCCGGGACGATAATAATAATCTTGGTTATGCAAGGAATATTCAATTTTCAATTAGTCCTTCCCAGATTAATGTTGGCGGAGTAGAATTAGGGCGTTTTGGTTTATCACTCCGGGAAAGATTCATAGAGGACCGGTTTACTTCCATTGAACGGTTTGGTGATGTTGAGTTTAACAGGGGTTATAATATAAATCTGTCTGATCAGGATGCAAGCGAAAGTTTGAGGGAAATCAATCTTAGCTACCTTCCAATGAGTAATCTTACAATACTTTCAAACTATGGAAATTTAACTAAGGGAGATAAATTTAATTCCAATAAATATCAGACAAGTATTGACTTCAATTCCCCAAAGGCTTATCTGTTGAAATATAATTTCGAATATGTTAAGTCTGATTTTGGGTCTTTGTCAAGTAAATGGTTCAGGCAGAAGGGGAGAGGAGAATACTGGTTATGGAACTTAATGACCGAGATCAACTTCCTTGCGGAGGATAAAAAAGATCTTTATAATGGTGGTGATTCCTTGATATACGGAAGTCTTAAATACAACGAACTTAATCCTGGTTTACGGTTGGTAAATTTGTTTGGATTTACTGCCGGAGTAAAATATATTTTCCGGGAGGATAATATTGTTGATAACGGCAGGCTGGTAAAAGAGTCGCAGTCAAGCGGTTACGAGTATGATATCGAGTTCGCAGGTATGAGGGAAATTACCTCTACATTTAAACTCACCGTTAGAGATAAAAAATACTCTCAGTTGTTCAAAGAAAGAGGACTGCTGGACAATCAGTCTGTTCTGGTAAGATCACAATCCAAACTGCAGCTTTTTAATAATTCCGTAACAGGAGATATTTTCTATGAGACCGGAACTCAAAAAACTGCAAAATTAGAGAGAATCTTTGTCCCGGTACCTGTGGGAACCGGTAATTATAAGTACTTGGGCGATCTTAACGGAAATGGTATTGCTGAAGAAAATGAGTTCGAACCAACTCTTTTTGATGGTGATTATATTGTAACCACTATCCCGACAGATAAACTTTTCCCGATCATTGAACTCAAGGGAAGTACCAGATGGAAAGTTAATTTAAGGAACTTAAGCGGCAGTTCTTTTTTTGAAAAAGTAGCCTCTGCGTTGAGCACTGAGACATTTTTCAGAATTGAAGAAAACAGCAGCGAACAGGATATAAAAAAAATATATCTTCTCGACTTTGCCTCGTTTAGGAATGAGAAGACAACAATCAGAGGCAACTATCTTTTCCAGCAGGATATCTTTTTATTTGAAAATGACCAGGAACTTTCTTTTAGATTACGATACTCCCAGCAAAAATCAATGAACCAGTTTGCTGGTGGTATAGAAAATGGCTACGGCAGAGAGAGAAGCATCCGAATTAGATTCAGATTGGTTAAGGAATTGAGCAACCAGACAGAAATTATTTTGCTTGATGATGACCTTAATGCGGTGGTGAACTCAAATAGAAACAGAAAAATTGGTTCGACTACCTTACTTTCAGATTTTTCTTACCGTCCATTGAGAAATCTGGAGGTCGGTTTTGTTTTAAAAGCAGGAGAATCCACGGACTCTTTCCCCCTCAAACCAACGTCTGTTACATCGAATGGGCAATTGCTAAGGTTGAATTTATCATTTTCCGCAAGCGGGCGGCTTAGGTTGGAGGTAGAAAGAAACGAACTTGTGGCGAATACTTCGGAAAATTTCCTCCCTTATGAATTAATTGGTGGAAATCAAATTGGAAAAAACTATTTTTGGAGGTTGAATTATGAATATAGATTTACTACAAATCTCCAGACTTCTGCATTTTATGAGGGAAGACAACAAGGTGGTGGTAGAGTTATTCATTCCTTAAAAGCAGAAGCGCGGGCATTTTTCTAAATATTAAACGGATGTAAAAGGAAGAAATGGAAATCGTAAGCAGGTATATTGAATGCCATATTGTCAGAAAAAAAAATACTAAACTGGAGTACCTTCTTTTGAAAAGGGCACAGGACAAAATTTATCCTGGTATATGGCAAATGGTTTCGGGTAAAATTGAAAATGGCGAGAAGGCCACAGACGCTGCTTTAAGGGAGTTGTATGAGGAGACAGGGCTTCAACCTCAGGAATTTTTCTCTTTACCTTTAATCAGTTCCTTTTATACTCCCGCTGATGATAAGGTTAACTTATTACCCGTTTTTTTAGCAATTGTAGAGAATGATAAGAAAGTAGTTATAAGCAATGAGCACAGCGAATATATTTGGGTTGATTGGAAAGCAGCTAGGGAAATGCTCTTCTGGGATGGGCAGAAAAAGGGTGTTGACTTTATTTATGAAAACTTTGAAAAGCACCATAACTCGGAATTTATAAACAAAATCAGAATCACTTTCCCCTAAAAGCAAATTTTAAAATATTAACTCATGCATAAAGTTTTTAATTAAGGATTCTGTTCAATTTGGAAAAACATAGAAAAGGACTTCTCTTAATTTTTTTAGCAGCGCTTCTTTGGAGCACAGGCGGTGTTTTCATAAAACTCATTTCTCTGAATCCATTCCAGCTTTCTTTCTTCAGATCATTGTTTTCCGCTCTTACGATAGGCCTCCTTTTACGTAAGAAAGCAATCATCTTTAATTCAATGACTTTTTTCAATGCAATTCTGTACGCTGCGATATTAATACTTTTCGTTCTGGCTGCCAAGACCACAACAATCGCGAATGCAATTTTTCTACAATACACAGCTCCGATTTTTGTATTTATTTTTGAACCGATCATTTTGAAAACGAAATTTGAGAAGACCAATCTGATCACAATTATTATCGCTGTTATCGGACTTACACTATTTTTCTCGGGTGATCTCAAACCGGGCGACATTAGCGGCAACATAATTGCAGTTCTGAGTGGAATAGCATTCGCCGCTTTCTTGATTGGAATGAGAAAAAATAAACCTGAGTACCAGTTTGCTACAATATTTTATGGTAACATTTTTATTGGTATTATTTGTTTCTACTCCATAATTTCCCTGGACTTTCTTGACTTTAATGATTTTTTGATGGTTTCTTACTTAGGGATCTTTCAGATAGGTCTTGCATATATTATTTTTAGTATCGGGCTGAAATTAGTAAGTGCTACTGAAGCATCCCTCATAAGTATGATTGAACCGGTTCTTAATCCTGTCTGGACTTACTTCGGATATGGTGAAATCCCTTCGATAAATTCTATAATTGGCGGAATAATATTGATGCTTGGACTGGGTTACAAAACCATAACAGCCGATAGGAAACGCAATATTTCCAATATTGACTCTTCACGTTTCTCAAGCAAAAATTCATAGCCAAAAGCGTTAGTTTTTACCTTTTATGGCAGGTATTTTATCTTTAAATTGCAACATTAAAAATGTATTATTTATTTGATTTTACGGAAAATGAAAGAAAACAGAGAAAAAAATTCAATTACAATAGATGATATCCCCCAGATAATGCCGGTGCTTCCTTTGAGGGATATAGTCATATTTCCATACATGATTTTTCCCGTTTTAGTAGGCAGGGAACAATCAATCAGGGCTGCTAATTATGCTATTGAAAATAGTAAATATATCTTCCTTGCAAGTCAGAAAAGCTCCAATGTTGATGATCCGCAGAAAAAGGATATTTATAAAGATGGAACGATCGCCAAAATTATGCAGATACTCAAACTCCCGAATGGTTTGATGAAAATTCTTGTTGACGGTGTTATTCAGGCTCGTATAGTTGAGTATTCCGATCGAAGGGATTTTTTTGAAGCAAAAGTGGAGATAGTTTTCCCGGAACCGGAGAATGACCATGAAATGAATGCCTTGATTAGGCAAATGAGCCAACTCTTTAAAGACTATGTTAGGGTAAATAAAAATATTCCTCCCGAAGCAGTTGCTTCATTTGAAAATATTGATCAACCGGACAGGAAGCTGTTTTATGCAGCTGCAAATGTTACCCAGTCAATTGAGGCTAAACAAGCTATTTTGGCAAAATCCCGTTTGAAGGACCAGTATTATGAAATTATTAAACTTCTTAACAACGAAATTGATATTTTACGGATCGAGAAAGAGATTGACGCGAAAGTTCAGGAAAATATCTCTAGAACTCAACGGAAGTTTATAATTCAGGAACAAATTAAGATTTTACAAGATGAGTTGGGCGATGAAGATGATTTTGTGCCCGAGTTTAAGAAACTCAGAATGAAAATTAAGAAAGCTAAAATGCCTCCTTTAGCTTTGCAGAAAGCAAAAGAAGAATTGCAGAAGCTAAGAAAAATTCCCTCTACTTCTCCGGAATATACAGTTATTAGGAACTATCTTGACTGGATACTGGATATACCTTGGAGTAAAAAATCAGAAGACAATCTTGATATTAATCATTGCATGAGAATTCTCGATGAGGACCATTTTGGACTTGAAAAACCCAAAGAGAGAATAATTGAACATATTGCTGTCTTAAATCTTGTGAAGAGCATGAGAGGTCAGATCCTTTGTCTTACTGGACCTCCGGGTGTCGGCAAAACGTCACTTGGAAAATCTATTGCACGGGCTTTGGGCAGAGAGTTTGTCAGGATTAGTCTGGGGGGAATTCGTGATGAAGCAGAAATCAGAGGTCATAGGAAAACTTATATTGGCTCCATGCCGGGAAAAATTATTCAGGCAATGAAGCGAGCTAAAACCATTAATCCGGTAATCCTTTTGGATGAGATCGATAAATTGAGTTCGGATTTTCGTGGGGATCCTTCCTCAGCTATGTTGGAAGTCCTTGATCCCGAGCAAAACCATACGTTTCAGGATCACTACATTGAAGTAGATTATGACCTTAGCCAGGTTATGTTCATCACTACTGCAAATGTACGCTATCTCATTCCTTTACCACTCCAGGACAGAATGGAAATAATTGAAATTCCGGGTTATCTTGAGTACGATAAACTTGAGATTGCAAAACGGCACATTTTACCGAAACAGGTCAAAGCCCATGGTTTGGAAAAAATGAAAGTCCATTTTAAGGATGATTCAATTTTGAAAATTATTAGGGAATATACTAAAGAAGCCGGTGTGAGAAATTTGGAAAGGGAACTTGCTCACATTTGCAGAAAAATTGCTAAAGATATAGTACTTGCCGATAAGAAAAGCAGAAATCGCGGAATTACTGTTGACAGGAAAAGAATCGAAAATTATCTTGGTGTGCCAAGATTTAGGGATCAGAAATTTACTTCGGGTTCAAAAGTCGGAAGCGTTTTTGGTCTTGCTTGGACTAGTGTGGGTGGTGAGATTCTTAAGATTGATGTCTCAGTTATGGAAGGGAACGAAAAGCTACTTCTTACAGGTCAATTGGGTGACGTTATGAAGGAATCTGCTCAGGCTGCACTCTCCTACATCCGTTCAAATTCTGAAAAATTGAAACTCAAAAAAGAATTTTTCAAAAATAAAGAGATTCACATTCACATTCCCGAAGGTTCCATTCCTAAAGATGGACCTTCCGCTGGTATTACAATGACTATCGCAATGATCTCTGCCTTAAGTTCTCTCCCTGCCTCAAGTCAAATAGCCATGACAGGCGAAATTACTCTGAGAGGTGAAGTGCTCCCCATTGGAGGACTTAATGAAAAATTACTTGCTGCAAAGAGATATGGAATAAAAACCGTTTTGATTCCAAAGGGTAACGAAGTTGACCTTCGGGAAATTCAGGAAAAAGTAAAAAGCGATATCACCATTATACCTGTTGACAGTGTTGAACAGGTAATAAAACTTGTTTTCAAAAATGATAAATAATAATCTTTTTGAATCATTAACAACAAAGGAAGAAAAATATTCTTACCTTTTGGATAATATGTCTCTACTTTTCACGTTTGTTCAAACTAGTAACGAGGATGAGGGGATTGCTGATTTAAAGAGATTATCTCAGCTTGCTAATTTTACTGCAGTAATGAAAGAACTATTTGATTCTTTTAGCTGGGTAGGTTTTTACGTTGCATCTGGGAACAAACTCTACCTTGGACCATTTCAGGGAAAAACAGCTTGTGAAATTATTGACTTTGGGAAAGGGGTTTGTGGCACAGCAGCCTCTAAAAAAGAAACCATTGTGGTTAAAAATGTACATGAATTTAATGGTCATATTGCATGCGATACCGGTTCCAATTCGGAAATTGTTCTCCCTCTCCTACGAAATAACGAATTATGGGGCCTTTTGGATATTGATAGTTATAACTTGAATAATTTTGATGAGACAGATAAAAATTATCTTGAAAAAATTGTAAATTTATTTTTGGAAATCATAAAATTTAAATAAAGTATGTCATTTGTAGTTACAGCAAGAAAATACAGACCTCAGCAATTCAGTGAAGTTATCGGGCAAGAGCACATTACAGAAACGCTTAAAAATGCTTTAATAACTGGAAGAATTGCTCATGCATATCTGATGACCGGACCCAGAGGAGTGGGGAAAACAACTACTGCAAGAATTCTCGCAAAGGCGTTAAACTGTATGAATTTAAAGGATGGGGAGCCCTGCAATCTCTGCGAGGTCTGTCAGTCAATTCAAAATGGACAACTTATGGACATTATTGAGATGGATGCTGCCTCTAACAGAGGTATTGACGAGATACGTTCTCTTCGTGAATCAGTAAAATATTCGCCGACTCAGGGGAAATACAAGGTTTATATTATTGATGAAGTTCATATGCTTACTCGCGAGTCATTTAATGCTTTCCTGAAAACCTTGGAAGAACCACCATCTCACACTGTTTTTATTTTCGCAACTACAGATGTGCATAAAGTTCCTTCAACCATAATTTCTAGATGTCAGAGATATGATTTTAGAAGGATTCCTCTTAGCGATGCGAAAAAATTGCTTAAAGAAATCGCCACGAAAGAGGCGATAAATATTGATGATAAAACTTTAACGATGATTGCCAAAAAATCATTGGGTGGAATGAGGGATGCAGAGAGTTTCTTTGATCAGGCTGTTGCCTTTTGTGGCAATAAAATAGACTACGAGACAACTCGCAGGATTTTTAATATGATAGACGATGCCGTTTATTTTAGAGTGTCGGATGCATTATTGGAAAAGAATTTCCAGGAAGCTTTTGAGTTATCAAAAACCATTTACCTAAATGGGTGGGATTTCCCGGATTTTATTGATGGACTTATAGAACACTTTAGAAATATTACTTCTGTTGTCGTTACGAATGATACTGAATTAATCGAAGCCGCAGATGACTACTTGAAAATTTACAGCATCTATAAAGAAAAATTCTGCGAAAGTGACTTACTAAGGATACTCGCTTATCTCACAAAATTTTCTAATGAATTAAAATATTCCCAAAATCAAAAATTACGTACGGAAGTTGCTCTATTACATATTATTGGTTTAGAGAAAACCGAATCTATTTCAAACCTGATTAATAATCTCTCCGGATCAGGTTCTGAGGAGCTTAATCTCGGAACTAAAAAAGGTGAGGACATTCAAATTCTGTCATCTGGCAAAAGCGCATCTTCAATGATTAATGCAAATACTGCAAAAGCTGATTTACCTGTTAAACCGGTGTTGAAGTCACAAAATGAGGCTAGAATTATTCTTGATCAGTCAGTTTCAAAACCGGGGAGCACAGTAATCACTCCTTCAACTAATCATAATATTTCGATACAATTGTTCAAGGATAACTGGTCAGGGTTCATCTCATCTCTTTCCGGGGATGCCACAACTGTTTTTAGCCATTTGCTTGAAAGTATGAAACCGGTTTCTCTTAACAGTAACTTTGTCCAGGTGGAAATTCCCGATGAGTTAGGAAAAGGTTTGTTTGAAAAAAATAAAAACTTGCTTACTCAAAAATGCTTTGAATACTTTGGACACAAACTCAATTTTAATTGTATCGTCAAAGAAGAACCTAATGATACTTCAATGACCGTAAACCTGGTGGATAAAGAACAAAAAAGCAAAACGGTTGATGAAAAAACTGTAAAAGTTAAATCAAAAAAAAATAGTGCCTCCAAGGATGATCCTTTCGTGAAATCAATTATGGATGACCTGGGGGGAGAAGAAATTTACTCTTAGTACTTTTATACATTGAAAAACAAATTAATGAAATTATTCTTCTGGTTAATTGTATTATTGGGAAATGAATTTCTCATTCCGAACAATATTTATATTCCGAAGATTTACCAGATTATTGATTCCTTGGTAATCTTAAGTATGGAATATCAATTGGTTGTATCTTTCCTCAGTACAATAACCGTGACATATCTTGTTATTTCTGCCTTGTATTTTATTTTAATTGCAGTGCTGCCAAATCAAAAAGCAGTGAAATCAGTTCTTTATGCATTAGAAAAATGCAAGTTCAATAACTACTTTACACTTCCTTTTCTTACATTAATTCTGGCTGTTTGGTTCCCGAAAAGTTATTTTGTACAATGGGGCATTTTAATATTTTTTGTTCTTCATGATTTGGTTTTTGAAATAATGAAGAAGTATCCCGGATTCCGCAGAAATAAAATTGAACCCGTATCAATAATTTTGAATAAATCTTCTGAATTAATAACTAAACTTAACAGAGAATTTATTATTGTGAATGGTTTTAATGTAATCAGAAAAAGACATACTCTTTATTTCTCACTATTAATTGTTATTGAGTTTTTCCTGTCGGATTCAAACTCCATTGGGCATCTGCTCAAAATCTCATACGAATACTGGAGTGTCCAATTTCTTACAGCAATTGTAGTTATTATAATACTCCTTATTTGGCTGCTTGATTATCTCTTCAGTATTATTAAAGAAAGAGGGGGAATGAAGTATGAAAATTGAATTTCAGAATATCAGCTACAAAGGCAAATCTAATTCAGGAACTGGAAGAAGTATTCTCCGGAATTTCAATGCGGTTTGGGATCTTCATGATGATAACAAAGTTGTTTTTGTAAAATCCGTTGATAAAATGATTACTGAGCTGCTTTTTCGTTTTATCACCGGCCTTGATAAACCGGATTCCGGAAAAATAATTTCTGGCAATCAGGAGGGTATCAGAGCTTATATTCCTGAGTCAAGTTCTCTTGTAACATCCATGACTACTTTGGAAAATATTTCTCTCCCCTTAATGATGCGCGAAAGTAGTAAAAATAATATTGAACAACTGAATGATATTTTTGAGTTGACAGGTTTAACCGGTTATGAACAACATATCCCGCACCCGGATAGTCGAGGATATCATTTAAGAGTAGAAATCGCGAGATCAATAGCAGCAGGTGCCAAAAGCGTTTTTATTACAAATTCTTTCCTTCAAATCAAACCTGACTCCATACCACGTTTGCTAAGTATGATAAAAACTATCTCAACTGTTAAAGAGGTATATTTTTTCATTGGGATTCCCGGGTTAAATATTTCAGAGGCTTATCCCACCATAGATATTTCAGATTTTAACTGATTAGAACTTAAATATTTTTTAACTATAATACATAACTTTATGGAAGATAAATTAAAAAAACTCAACGAAATCAAGCAAAGTGCTTTATTTGGCGGTGGTGCAGACAAGATCGATGCTCAGCACAAAAAAGGTAAACTTACTGCCAGAGAAAGACTGGATCTGCTTTTAGATGAGGGGAGTTTTGAAGAAATAGACATGTTTGTCAAACATCAAAGTCATAATTATGGATTGCAGAATACTGTTACGTTAGGTGATGGAGTAGTGACAGGATTCGGAAAAATTGAGGGTCGTCCGGTAGCAATTTTTAGTCAGGATTTCACTGTTTTAGGCGGGTCACTTTCTGCTTCAAATGCTAAGAAAATTTGCAAGCTTATGAACATGGCTATGAAAATAGGTATTCCTGTTATTGGATTAAATGATTCGGGGGGGGCAAGAATTCAGGAAGGTGTCGATTCGCTTGGGGGATATGCTGATATTTTTCTTCTTAACACCCTCGCTAGTGGTGTAATTCCTCAAATATCTTTGGTTTTAGGTCCCTGTGCAGGGGGCGCTGTTTACTCACCTGCAATCACCGACTTTATTTTTATGGTTAAAAACACAAGCTACATGTTTGTTACTGGTCCTAATGTTGTCAAGACAGTTACGCATGAGGATGTCTCATTTGATGAACTTGGAGGTGCGGAAACTCACGCTTCCAAGAGTGGAGTTGCTCATTCTATATTCGACAATGAAGTTGAACTTCTTCTTGCTGCAAGAAAACTGATGAGCTTCTTGCCGATGAACTATCTCGACAAACCTGCTACCAGCAACTTTGATCTTGAAACACTGAAGCCTATCATTAAACTTAGAGAAATCGTTCCGAATGATCCCAATAAACCTTACGATATGAGGAATATTATCGAATTGATTATTGACGAAGACTTTTTTGAAATTCATTCGAGTTATGGCGATAACCTGATTGTTGGTTTTGCCAGAATAGGCGGACATGCAGTTGGGATTGTGGCCAATCAACCTTCTGTCCTTGCTGGGGTTCTTGATATTAATGCTTCCGTTAAAGGAGCCAGGTTTGTTCGCTTTTGCGATGCATTTAACATTCCACTGGTGGTTTTGGAAGATGTCCCCGGATTTATGCCGGGAACGGATCAGGAATGGAATGGAATAATTCGTCATGGAGCAAAACTTCTCTTTGCTTTCTGCGAAGCTACCGTACCGAAAATAACGGTAATAATCAGAAAAGCATATGGAGGTGCCTATGATGTCATGAATTCAAAACATGTCAGGGGTGATTTTAATTTGGCTTGGCCTTCGGCTGAAATTGCAGTAATGGGTCCGAAAGGAGCTGTAGAGATTATATTCAAAAAGGAAATCTCTTTGGCTGAAGACCCCGAGAAGAAATTAACTGAAAAATTGAATGAATATGTTGAGAAATTTGCCAATCCCTATATTGCTGCCGAAAAGGGATTTATAGATGATGTTATAGATCCGGCAGTAACAAAAATAAAACTTATTAGCGCCCTTAATTTATTAACTACTAAGGTTGACAAAAATCCCAAGAAAAAACACAGTAATATACCTTTATAGACAAATAGACACAAAAAGCCTCTTGATAGGGGAAATTTTCCACAACAAAATCTCCCCATTTGTATTAAACAAGTATATTTACTCTTTCCTTTGAATATCAGGAAATTCTGTAACTAATTAGCTCTTTATTTTTACCCCTTTCCTGTCTGATCTCTTTACCCCGGAAACTATCTCCGTCTAAATCTCTGTCACAAAAATTAAGAACAAAAGCACAAATTAATCACTGAATTTTTTGAAAATTAATAATACGGAATCGAACTGTTCCATGCTTTAAAATAAGGTACAAATAGGGTATAAATAAGGTACAAATAAGGTATAAATAGGGTTTAAACTTTATCCCCATTAGTCAATTAAAGACCTTAATTTGCGGAACCAATTATCAATACCGGGCAAATAGTTTTTAGATGATAGTGGGACTGCTTTTTGAAGTAAACTCCCCTTAATATTTACAGCGAAAATTTACAAAAAAAGGCTTTGATTTAAAGCACAAAACCTGTTATATTGCAATGTTTGATAATATATATTAGGAGTAAAGATGACGAAAAAGTTGACTCAGCTTTTTACTGTTTCTTTATTAGCTTTGCTTATCTCTTCATGCGGAGTTAATAAAGAAATAGTAAAAGAGGGCGAGGGTAATGAAAATGCGAATCTAAACCGTGGTGAAATCGTTTCTGAATTGCTTGAAGAAGCAAGGCAGCATTATGTTTCTGCTCTCTCAAAACAAGAGATGAACAGTGTGGAAGAAGCTATAAATAGCTATGAATCTGCACTTCGGCTTATTAACAACCTCAGTTACTACCCTGGAATTGAAGAAAATGAAGCCTATCTGGAGCTTTCAAATTCTTTAATTGAAGACTATAAGAAATACATTGACGGACTCCCTGAATTACCGGATAATGTAAGTTTTGCTGCTTTGGAAGAATGGATGGGCGTATCCTTAAAAGATTTGGATATTGCTTCTGACGATTCTCAATCTCCCACAAAGATAATAATTCCTGCTGATATTCCCTTGGAAGTAAATTCAACTGTTGAGCAGTTTATTGAATTCTTTACCGGAAAAGGCAGGAAACAGATGACTGCTTGGCTTGAAAGATCGGGCAAATATTTCCCGCTCATGGACAGGATTTTTTCAGAAGAGCAAGTCCCTAGACAGTTAATATTTTTAAGTATGATAGAAAGCGGCCTGAACCCTACAGCTCGTTCTTGGGCTAGTGCAGTTGGTCTTTGGCAGTTTATCAAAAGCACAGGGCACATGTATGGTCTGAAAACAGAATTCTATTATGATGAAAGGAGAGATCCTGAAAAATCAACTAGAGCTGCTGCCAGGCATCTGAGAGATCTTTACAACTCGCTGGGAGACTGGTATCTTGCACTTGCATCCTATAATGCGGGTGAGGGAAGAATTACCAGAGCAATTAAAAGAGCAGGCTCAAACAATTTCTGGGAGATTTCTAGGTTCCTTCCTAAGGAAACCAGAAACTACGTCCCCCAGTATATCGCTGCTTCTATGATTGCTTTAGATCCTGAAAAATATGGATTTGAAAATATTAAATACCAAAACCCATATTCCTATGAAACCGTCAAAGTCTCTGATGCAGTTGATTTTTCATTCCTGTCACAATGCGCTGGTATATCTCAGGAAGCCCTTCAGGATCTGAATCCGGAGTTAACTCAAAACTGTACGCCAAATAATTTCCCGGGTGGTTATAACCTTAAAATACCTGTGGGAAGCTCCCAAACATTTGCAACAAATTATATTAATCTTCCTGAATCCGCTAAAAGACAATTTGTGTTTCATAGCGTTAAAAGAAGAGAGTCAATTTCCTCTATTGCTTCTATTTATGGAGTTACAAAAGAAGAATTAGCTGATGCTAATAACCTTTCTACGAAAAGTAAACTGAAAACTGGAATGCGCCTGCGAATTCCTTTTACAAATGTTTCTGCTAAAAGTGATTTTGCATATAATTCCAATATTGAGGAAGCTAATGACAATGGTTCTTACGTTTCACCTTATGAAAACTTAAACAAAAATCCTAATAATCCGGAAACTAATAACTCTGGCACAGAGAACATTGTTTCAAACGAAGAGGAAATTTCCGATTCTGAAAACGAACCAACTGAAAATAAACCTCTCCCGGTTATAAATCCTGTCGGAAAAGTTTCTGTCGGTTATACGGTTAAAAAAGGTGAGTCTCTCCTCTCGATTTCCGATCTGTTTGATGTTCGTGTTAGTGATATTCGTAACTGGAATAACATACCATATACAACTCAGATCAAAGTTGGTCAGAAATTAGTAATGTATGTTCCGGAAGAAAAGAAAGACTATTTTGTAAGTCTCGATAATCAATCCGCTAACGAAAAACTTACTCTGCAAATAGATAAAAATTCGGAAAAAAATATCGTCACAAAAAATATTCGCCATAAAGTTAAAAGAGGTGAAAATTTAGCCGGGATTTCAGCTAAATACGGCGTGACTATTGCTGATCTGAAAAACTGGAACAAACTCTCTTCAAACAAAATTATGAAGGGACAATATTTAACAATCAGAACCTCTTCAACTAATTATACACCACCCGAATATACTAAAAATGAACAAAAAACATTCAGGTATAAGGTTAAAAAAGGTGAGACTTTAGGTGGAATAGCTGAAAAGTTTCATGTTAGCGTCAAAGATTTACAAAGATGGAATAATATCTCCGGAACCAATATCAGAGCAAGTCAGTTACTTAGTATTCATGGAAATGATGTCTCGAATTCGATGGGAGACAATACTACGAAAATGCCCTCTAACTTATCCAATTATGTTGTAAAAAAGGGGGAAACCATTGGCGAGATTGCAGAATTGTTTAAAACCTCCGTTGCTAATGTTAAGAAATGGAATGGACTTAAATCAAACCGTATAATTGCAGGGCAAAAGTTGAAAATCTATTCCAACATATCAACTACTGACATAAAACCAAAGAATAATAAAGAAGTAGTCTCCCAAAAAACAAAAAAGAATGAATATTTAGTAAAAAGGGGTGATTCACTTGATTCAATTTCAAAGAAATTTAAGATTTCTGTTCAGAAACTAAAAACACTGAATAAACTGACAGGTAATAGAATTGATGCCGGTCAGAAATTGGTCGTTAAATAAAATAGTTCTTTTATATTTTGCTATGATGAGCCGTTAAACGTTCATCGTCGGGGTGCCACGCTCGTGGCTGAGAATATACCCTTAGAACCTGATCCAGGTAATTCTGGCGTAGGGAAATTAATTTTTTGCCGTTATTGAAATCCTACGCTTTCAATAACGGTTTTTTTTTGACTGTATGAGATATGAAACAATTCTTAATTCTGGTACTGATAACTTTTTCAGTACTTTTACATGGACAAAAAAATGCTAACTTGTCCATTGTAGTTTTTGCAGATTCAATAAATGCTCCGGTAGCTAATGCTACGGTTATGATCCCGAAATTTAAGATTTTGAGGACTACAGATAAAGAAGGAAAATGCTTCTTGGAAAATCTTCCAATAGGACAGTTAGGCATTTCAATTTCTTTTGTTGGTTTTGCTACAGTTCAAAAGACCATCGAACTTAAGGATGGGAATAATTATTTAGAATTTTTTCTGCAAAGCGAGGTTATTCCAATTGATGAAATTACCGTTACTGCAACTCGGGGTATAGATCGGGAAACTCCTGTTACATTTTCCAATCTATCCGGCAAGGAGATTGGATACATCTCTAACAGCAGTGACATAACATCAGCCCTGACCACTCTTCCATCAGTTTCCTATCACAGCGAAAATGGCAATGGGCTTGGATATACATATATACGCTTAAGAGGCTTTGATCAAAGAAGAATATCAGTGCTGATTAATGGAATCCCTCAAAATGATCCTGAAGAGCATAGTGTCTATTGGATTAACTTTTTCGATTTAGCTGGTTCTCTGCAGGATGCCCAAATTCAAAGAGGAGCCGGTGCTGCTTTTTATGGTCCCCCTTCAATTGGAGGTTCAATAAATCTGGTTACTAAAACCGGTGGCGATAATCCTTCATTAACTCTTGAAACAGGAGTTGGCAGTTTCAATACTAGACGATTTTCTCTCTCTTTAGGATCCGGAATTCTGTATAATAATTTTAGGCTCTTCTCAAGGTTATCAAGAGTTACTTCAGATGGTTATCGGGATTGGTCCTGGTCAAAATTCTGGAAGTATTTTCTGTCTGCAACCTATTCTGATCAAAGACAGTCGCTGAATATCAATTTTCATGGTGGTCCACAAAAAGACGGATTGGCTTTTTATGGTATCCCAAAGAGTTACAACTCAGATCCGGTTTTACGAAAGTTTAACTTTGGTATTGTCAATAGAGATAAGGAGTACTTGAATTCAGTACAATTTTCTCTTATACACGATTACTTGCTGTCAGAAAAAATCAATTTGCATAATACATTTTTCTATACTTCCGGTGACGGCTATTTTGATTTTGACGGGAGTTGGGGAACTCATGATTACTTCCGCTTGGATACATCTTTTTCTATTCCCCTGAATACTGTTATTCGGGCTTATGTCAACAATGACCAGTTTGGATGGTTGCCAAGGATGGAACTTTCATACAATAATGGAAAACTGATAACCGGTTTTGAAATCCGGAATCATTCTTCATTACATTGGGGGAGGATTGAATCCGGAGATGGTTTACCACTTACAGGTGAAAAAGCTCAGAATTTTTACGAGTACAGGGGCAAAAAGAGTATTTATTCTGTCTATCTGAATAATCTTATCTCCTTTTATAACCAACTGTTGCTTCTTTCTGATGTTCAGATTATTTATCAGCAATATCGCTTCTTTGGTGAGAAATACAGAAACCATGATTTTACTACCCCTTACTTGTTTGTTAATCCTAAACTTGGTCTCAATTTTAATATTAATGAATTTTCTAACCTCTATTTAAGCGCTGCTCTTACTTATCGTGAGCCGCCACTAAAAAATCTTTACGATGGTGAATCTGCTTCCTGGGGAGTAGATCCTCAATTCAATAAAAATCCTGATGGTACGTATGATTATTCTGATCCTCTCGTTAAACCGGAAAGACTGCTGAATTTTGAACTAGGCCAAAGGATTACCGCTTCGAATTTTAGATTAAATGCAAATTTGTATTGGATGGAATTTCATAACGAAATCGTACCATCTGGTGGATTGGATGTTTATGGGCAACCTCGGGTTGGAAATGCCGAAAGGACTAGACATATTGGATTGGAAATAGAAGGTGTCTTTAGACTCCTGACTGGATTGGATATTCGTGCAAATCTTAATCTTTCCAGGAACAGGTTTATTAATTTTATTGAATACAGCCCTGCTGGCGAATCTTTGGATCGGAAAGGAAACTATATTGCCAATGCGCCGGAGTTAATTATTAATTCTTCTTTAGTATATTCGTACTCGGACTATTTGCTTGCCTTGTATTTTAAGTATAATGGTAAGCATTATACAGATAATTCACAAAATCCGTCGAACACTAATGAGGATGCTGTAACAGTTGACCCTTTTTCGGTTTTTGATTTAAGAGCGGGTTACTCATTCAATGTTTTTGCTCTAAATATAAATATTCTGGGGGAAGTGATCAACATCTTCGATATAAAATACTTGATGACAGGTTTTGGATTAGACAATTTCTTTCCTGCAGCCGGAAGAGCTTATTATTTAACTGTTAAATTAAATTTATAAATGAAAAACAAAATACAAGTATGCTTGATCATTGGGTCAGCAGACATTCCGAAAGCGAAGGATATTAATTTCTTTGTAAAAAGAAAAAATGATCTTGTAATAATTGCTGCTGATGGTGGTTTGAAAAATGCTTCAAAACTGAAACTTATTCCCCACTTTTTAATTGGAGATTTTGATTCGGTTTCTCCTCATCAATTAAAACAATTGCCCTCTGAGACCAAAATAGTAAAATTCAGCGGTCAGGAAGATACAGATATTGAAAAATCCATAAAATATGCTCAGTCTAAAGGGTGCAAAGAATTTTTTATCACCGGTGTTTTAGGCAAACGCATAGAACACACAATCGGAAATATCAGTATTCTTCATAAATACACTAATAAGCATACTAAAATCCGGATTATCGGGAAATACTCTTTACTTGAAGTAATTAATAGTTCTTATAAGTTTCGTACTCATCCCGGAGAAAAAATCTCTTTTTTTTCTTTTAATAAAGAAACTCGGATTATTACAAATGGTCTGAAATATCCGTTAAATGATGAATCACTCTTTTTTGGTGAAAGAGAGAGCATAAGTAACGAAACGACAGGCGAAATGGCAAGCTTGGAAATCAGGAGTGGGGAACTATTATTAATAAGAGATCTAAAAACGATAACTGCAAATGGTTAGTTTTTCAACTTTCGATCTGGTTGTTATTTGTCTTTTCGCCTTAATAACTTTACTTATCGGTTTTCTGAGCACAAGGAAAAGTATGGCAGATAACGAGGATTATCTCCTTGCAGGGCGGAAAGTTGGCTTAATTCCATTTATACTTATTAACGTTTCTACATGGTATGGTGGTATTCTTGGGGTAGGTGAGTTTACTTACCGCTATGGGTTACTTTCATGGTTCACTCAGGGGTTACCATATTATATATTCGCCATACTATTTGCGGTTTTTTTAGTCCCGAAGATTCGGGGAGGAAGTATTTTTACTATTCCGGAAAAAATATATAAGGAATTTGGAACTGCACTAAGTCTTTGGTCTGCTTTACTTGTTTTCATTCTCGTGACACCTGCCCCTTATTTGCTTATGATTGCAAATATTATTGACCTGGTATTCAATACCGGTATTTTTGTGGCCTTAATTATTGGTGCAGTAATCTCAATTGTATATCTGTTCTTTGGGGGATTCAGGGCGAATGTATGGGTCGATTCATTTTTATTTTTTATAATGTTCGGCGGATTTATTTTAACTCTTTTTCTTCTGGTAGATAATTACGGTGGCTTGACCTTCTTAACAAATAACTTGCCTCCATCACATCTTAAACTTACGGGAGATGCCTCTCCCATGTTTATAATTGTTTGGTTTATTATTGCTATATGGACTTTTACTGATCCCGGATTTCATCAAAGGACATCATCTGCATCTTCCATAAAAGTTGCGAAATGGGGGATTATTATTTCAGTCGTTTTCTGGGGTGGATTTGACTTCTTAACCACCAGCATTGGATTATTTTCGCGTGCATTATTGCCTGATTTGGTAAATCCTGTTCTGTCATATCCCTTGCTGGCTGAAAAAGTTCTGACCGATGGAATTAAAGGTATTTTTTATATAGCCATGTTTGCAACAATCCTGTCAACTCTGAATAGTTTCTTCTTTCTCTCGGCTACAACAATAAGTTTTGATTTTCTTGCGAAAATATTGAAATCGGGTAATACGGTAAAATTTAACTTGCCGATTATGACCTCAATTGGTCTGGTTCTTTCTGCAGCTTTGTCTGTTTTACTTGCCTACTTTGTCCCTTCTGTCATCCAAATATGGTATTCTGTTGGTTCGATTTTCATACCATCGCTCCTGATCATAATAATGACCGCATACTTCCAGCAAATTCGCATTTCAAAACTATGGTTGTTTGGCGAAAGTCTGATATCAGCATTAATTAGTTTAATCTTGTTCCTTGTTGGCTTTCAGGGTGAGCCAATGCTGATCGGACTTGGAACTGTTGCCTTGCTTCATGTAATTGGTCTGATTATTTATCGGCAAAAAAAATATTGCTAACCTACTCAAAATATCTTTTATGAGTAAGTTAGCATTAATACAAAAACAGAATTACAATTAACTCTATTAATAAAATAGTTTTTTAGAAAATTTTTACGTCTTGAGGAATCTCGAACAAATCCCGTTTTATTGCAATATTTGTCTCCAATTTTGTCGCCCGGGATTCGAATTCCATTCCGGCTGTGACCAGAATGAGTTTAAGAGTTATTCCTTCCCAGGTCCAGACTGTGCCTTTCATTTTCCCGCTTTCAAATGAGGTCACTTTGCATTTCTTGTTTAGGACTATTTCGTCTGGAAGCTCAGAGATTTGCCAGTTAGCAAGCATCTCTTTTGAGTATTTTGAGAAGTCGAATGAATTAAGATCTTGTATAGAATTAATCTTTATTTTGTTCCCCGTTTTCTTTATCATATCAATTGAAGAAATAAACCCATCCTTAACGATTTTTCTGGTATGAGTCTTGATTTTCTGTCCCATCACTTCCATTTCGCTTATTTCTTCTGACATTTCCAAATCACCATAC
>JAAYVN010000126.1 GCA_012517155.1 Ignavibacteriales bacterium
GAGTTTTGGACAAAATCAAATGTCACTTTTCCCGATGAAGTTCCATTCACTTCTAAATCACCATATATATGCAACTTGGATTCATTTTGAAATGTTAAACTCGCTCCCGATCCAACTGTAAGTGACTTTCCCGATGGCACTATTAATGATCCTCTTACCTGAATTGAGGTGTTTTGTGGCACGGTTTCATTATATGCCAGGGTTCCCCCTGTTATCATTACCGGTTCAAGTCTGAAGAGTTTTCCTCTGCCGGGTTCAAAATATATGTTAACGCTCCCTGTATCGAGTATTACATATGAAGTATCTCCCCCTATATCGGTCACTTTCCAATTCTTAAATCCCAGCCCGCTCTTATTAATTTTTACTATTATAAACCTCCCCTCATTTTCTAAACATCTCCTGTTCACAACCATAAAATAATCAAGGAAGCTATCGGAAAACGCGGTTGTCTTCTTAAACAACCCCAGCTCCACGAATGTCTCAGAAGCCGGATCAAAAACAATATCGTTTTCTTTTTCTGACTCATACCATGAAGTAATTGAATTTATGTACGTTCCTGATAATGATGGAGTGCTATGCATGCTAAATCCCTCATACCATGTTAGATTCATTAGCGTTGAGCTTATTGCGTCTATTTGGTTATTGAGTTCTTTTACGGCATAGTACCTTATGTTTGGTCGTTGAGAATCAGGGGCAGGAGAGTATAATGAATCACCATGTGAATTTGTTCCATAACCACCCGAATCAAAGAGTCCATAAACATAATATCCTTTATCAAGTGGATCGCTTGAAGGAGTTTGAGTTTCTACATTATAATACATCAACCCTTTTGCTCCGTAACACATCGCAAGCCAGCCTTGAACCAATATTTCATTGTAAGAAGGGCGCCTGAGATGAAGAAGCGGATTCCCTGAAGAATCTCTCATAACCTCCCCCTGACATTGAATTGTATGATAGAATGGAATATGATCTGTGATATTCGTCGGATTATCTTCAAAATCATGCGCCCATCTTATCATTTGCCTCAATCCTTTATATCTATCATGCGGCCATCTTGGAAGTTGCACATTCACCAAAGAATCTAAAGCCATTTGCAAAGACAAACTACCGGTAGATGAATTAGAAATAAAGTTTTTTAGCGGATAGTAATCAGACAATATGTATTTGGGTCTATCGGGCCAGTGAAGAAAATTTATCAACTCAAGTTCGATATTATCAGTCATCATATCCGCTCCCTTTATATATTTCTGATGAATTGTCGCTGTTTCCCATAATTGGCTGACTTTCTGTTGACCATAATATTGTAAAGGCATTGGCTCATCAAAATATGCATGAACATAGTTAGGATTATCTCTGTTAGGAACAAAGCTATTCCTTATAGAATCTTGAGTTTGAGAAATCACTGAAGTCTCTACAAATAAACTGTCATAATATTGGTTAAATACGTAGGCCTTATCAATATAAACATTACATCTCCGGTTCCAGATTACCTCTACAATTATTCGAGATTTTAAACCCAGGGCTTTAAAAAAATATGGTGTGACGATTTCCGTATAAGCGCTATTTGAAAACTGATTATTATAAACATAAAAAATTGTATCCAGAGTGTCCTGCTGCCGCTGAATTTCTTTGTTCTTTATCTGCCAGTGAGAGTAATCCAATGAATTAGTGCTTGGACTTTCTCTTACCTCATATACTTTAATTGTTAATATTTTTGCCGTATCCGGAATATCATACCTTTTATCAACCCGCATAAGTAAACCCGCCCTGTATAAAAACTCGAATATTGTGTTGCTTCTTTCCAAAACACTATAAGGCATATGATACGCATCTGTTTTTATATATACTAACGTTCCAACTGTGTGAGATGCACTATCAATACTTGCAAATGCAACTTTGACATTATTAATTTGGTCATTGTGATCCTGAATTCCGGTAGTGCAACTATCATTACACTGCCAGAGTGAACTCTTTGCGGCCGTTCCATCTGTTCCAAAGCCCCATAGGTTTTCCTCAGAAAAAATGAAAGAACCACCCAAAGAACCTCCTCCCACTTCATAAGGGACTTTAAATTTATTCCCCATTGCCAAGGAAAAAGAAAATGCATAGCGATTTGTTTTCCCCGTAACAACATATTCAGGTCTTTCAAAATTTCTATCGAGTATCTTTAGTGAATCAGCATTATTTATCGGAGTATAATCTGCATAAGTGGCCAGATGTGTTAAACCCATTTGTTTAAGAAGCCCATAGTCGATAACAGCCTGGTTGGTTTTGTAGTTTTGATTGGCGAGAACGGACAGCAGATATAAATCGCCAAAACCGATTTTATTAAACTGACTAAAATCCATTTGACCAAAGATCTGAACTGTGAGAACGCAAAATAGTAGCATCTTCTTCATTTCAAACTCCTATTTCATTAGTTCTATTTTTAACGAGTTTATTACTTCCAGTCCATCGCTTTGCCGGTATGAACACCTGACTATGTACACCCCGCTTGCAAGTCCGCCACCGTTAAATCTGACTTCATGCTTTCCTGCTTCCTGTTCCGCATCCACCAGCTTTGATACCTCCCTCCCAAGAATGTCATATATCCCTAAAATTACTTTACTGTTTACCGGTAATTGATAACTGATTACTGTTTCCGGATTAAATGGGTTTGGGTAAGCAGAAAGTAATTGATAGCTATCAGGTTTGCTATTCCCGCTTTCTTCTATAATTGAGGTTGTCGTATCTACGTGAACACCTGTATCTCCTAAAAATATATGCACCCACCCTTCCGGAAAGATTCTATCAGAATGACATCTGCCTGTAAATATGTCATCTGCACCATCTCCATTTACATCTCCTATATTTCCCGAAAATCTCCCCTCCCATTCTTCTTGAGCTCTCCATTTTTTTGTCGGGAATTGTTGAAAATTTCTTGTCCCCAACCAGAGATATGTATCATGTGTACCAAGTCCGAACATCTTTACCAGCAAATCATTTATCCCGTCTCCGTTTGCGTCTATCTCCTCGGCTATCTCTCTTGTTAAGTATCCATTTGATGTGTTCAGGGTCTTCCATATTGTCGTATCTACCGGATAGCCTCCGTTCTTTATCGCTCCATTATGCCAGTATGGATCCCCCACATACTTCGAAATTAAATCCACTTTCCCGTCTCTGTTTATATCTTTGATGAAAACATAACTTTCAAGCATCTCTACCTGATATTGATCCCATATTGTCCTGAATTCCTGAGATGGGGTTGTTATATCCCAATCCGGATTACCCAGATAGATTTTCTTAAATGCTGATTCAGCATAACCGCCTGAATTTTTTTTATACCCGGAAATGATAATATCCGCCAATCCATCAGTATTGATATCTATTGAACTGATATTGTATATTTCTTCTCTTTCTGAAATATTTCCTTCAAGAGTCTTAAATGGGATTGTGTCTATATATCCGTTCTCTATTTTATGGAAGTACATAGTTCCCCATTGAGAACTGCTGAATGGTGTGTTTGGGTCATAACAGGCAATTTCTTCAATCCCGTCTCCGTCAAGATCTTTTATCCATGTTACTTCCAAACCCCAACCATCACTTGCTCCTTCCGGTTTATAAACAATCTGATCTGGGATACTATCTAATACCGGACCACAGTAATATACATGTAGCATAGCCCAATAAGTCAAGGGAGGTTCGAATATTCTTGTCATCGCAACTATTATGTCTTTATACCCATCCCGGTTGATGTCTTTTACTATTATTTTTTTAGGACCGTATGTTATTGCGTATGGAATTGAAAATTTGTAGCAAGGAACAGTATCCAATACTTCTCCCCCCTTATAAAAATAAAATGTATAGAGGGTATCATATTCTCCACCCCATAATTGCCCCTGCCATTCGCATATCATAAAATCGTCATAACCATCGTTATTTTGATCTCCGAGTGATACTATCGGGTTTGGACAAGCATATGCAGGTTTTTTATTTATTTTTCCGTAATAACCATCAAACTGGGAATAAATAGATACGGTAAAAACAACCTGTATTAGAAAACTGAGGAGAATTATTTTTTTCATTTTATTTGCCTTTTGGTTCTTATTGCTTTGCAATCAATTATTTATTCTTCTGATAGTAACTGTGAGTAAGAAAATTAAATTATTTACAGGGGATAACGTAGCTTTTATTTTAGTTAAAGTCAATAGGCATAATGCCTATTTTTTAAAAATAAATATGCCGTTTTTAGCGGTTTTTCGCCATCCGGGTTTTTCCGTAATCACAACCGGAACTTTTTGAAAATATTCAGAAAGTTCTCACGCTCAAACTCCCCAAACTCTTAAAAACAGTATTCCGTATTTTATCCGTGAAAATCCGCTTAATCCGCGTCATCTGTGTTCTATTCAACAATCAATGACCATTAATGACAGCAAAGTGTAATGACCATTAATGACTCTACTTCAACTCATATCCGTTACGAACGTTATGAACGTTACGAACGTTATAAACGCTACTTCACCAGGCTCATCTTAATCGTCTTCACAAAATCACCCGCGATTATACGGCAGATATATACTCCGCTTACAAGTTTGCCAGCATTAAACTTTACTGTGTGACTTCCTGCTTCCTGTTCCTCATTTACAAGCTTTGTTACTTCTTTCCCAAGTATATCAAATATCGTTAAAGTAACTTTACTGCTTGCCGGTAACTGATATCTGATTTCTGTCCCGGGATTAAACGGGTTAGGGTAGTTTTGGGAGAGGGAGTATTCAGAAGGGAGTTCTGTTAATTCATCGTCCGTGCCCGTAATGGTGGTTGTATCACCATGAACGACACCGTCGATAATGCAGCCTGAGAGGATTTCGAGTCTGTGTGTGTTTTGAAAGGATGTTTCAAACAGAGATAGTCCAAGATTCCTGATGAACTGAGTTGAGTAGGTTCCCGGAGTATTGAGAATGTGCTGAGAGAGTACTTCCCTGTATGTACCCCAGTGCATCTTAAAATTAAGGCTGTCAATGAAAAGGAAAAGGAGATTGCCCGTTGGGGCGATAATTAAAGAGTCTCCGGCTTCCGCCAGAAGATCAAGATAAATGAATTCAATCCCGGTAACAAGAG
This sequence comes from Ignavibacteriales bacterium, assembly GCA_012517155.1. GTDB lineage: Bacteria > Bacteroidota > Ignavibacteria > Ignavibacteriales > Ignavibacteriaceae > JAAYVN01. The sequence goes on from JAAYVN010000126.1 coordinate 5,098, forward strand.
AGTCACAGAGTTTATAAACCTGAAGATTCAGGGAATCTATCCGGAAATACTCCGACTCGGGAGCAGAATCCAAAGAGCCGGTGAATCTGCTTCTAATCCGTGTGTACTTTTTAGATCCTATTAATGTGTCACCTGAAACTTCGGAAATCTTAAATCCTTTAAAGAGGGAATCGCCGGACTGATTAATATCATAAACTCTATAAATCCATTTGTTGTTGTTTCTAATGGGGAAAAGGGTGATTTCGTTAGTTACTCCTTCGCGGCTGTTGATAATTTCGGTTGAAGACCCGGTAAGTTTAAGAAGTGAGTACTTTGTAATAGCATAGAGTATATCTGATTCCGGTTTTTTATAAATTCCAAGAGTTTTGTTACTCAATGTTTTCCATATATAAAAAATTGTACCGAAATCAGTGGAGATGAAAATATTCCTTCCGGTTCCGAGATAGATATGTCCGGTTTTGGATTGATCAATTGCGATAAAGAAATCATTCCGGTTTCTGTATATTTCAAACCAGCTTCCGGCATTCCCAAAATTTTCTGAGCGAATGAGGCAGAAGTATCCGTCAGTATTAACTTTTCTATAGAGGACCCGTGGATCGAGATCGAAAAAATAATCCCAGGAGCCATAGCCCCTGCTTACTGAATCTACGAGAGTGAAGGTAGTCCCTCTGTTTGTGGATTTGTGGAGTCTGGTGCCGGTATAATCGGAGTTAGAAGCAAAGATAACAGAATCGTTGTAGGGAGAAACGGCTTCAGGGCTAAACATATTGTTGGGGAAGATTTCCCAGTTATGTCCTCCATCTGTGCTGAAATTACTGGGTAGTGCAAAAACAAGGCTGTCGTTTTGGTTAGAGATATGAATATTGTGTGCAGATATCCATGAGGAATTAGGGATTGAATCATCCCAGCGCCTGATGAAAGGCCAGGCACACCAGCCCCCTTCATAACCGGAATAAATATATTTTGCAGTATCGCTGTGCCAGAATGTAAAGTCATCCACACTTACAGCCTGAGAATATAATATATTCTCTTCGTAGTAGTCACGCAAAAAGAGTCTTTCAGTTCCCGCGGTTACATTGAAATGGAAAATGGAACGATCGGAGGAAGAATAATTTGTACCTGATGTTGAATGATTAATCCGATAGAATAACTGAGTTTTATTTGACATTTCCATTCCTCTTAAGTCGGAGAAATGAGGAAAGATATGGGTCTGAGGGGAGGAGGTTACTGTGAAAACTAGCAGAAATATTACTATTGCTAACATATTTGTCTCTTTAAAAAAGTTTACCTGACAAAAGTAATACTTTTGTCAGGAATATGCAAGTGTAAGAAGTCTGTTCTGAGGATTAGTAGTGGAAGCGGCTGCCGCCGATGAATTCGCGGAGGACTGAGTCTTCGGGGACGGGGGAGTCGTCAATCACAGGTTCAATGGCAGAAAGGAGTTTTGCTATTCTTGCGGAGCGCAAATAGGCATCCTCACGGAGGGGATTGCCTTTATAGGTTACTTCCCATTCCTTGAAATCTTTAAGGAGTTTTGGAACGTAGAGGGGGAGTTCGTATGGCATTCCGCTGCTGATTATGAAGTCGGCTGTGTTATTGAAGGGAATGATATGCCTCATCTCCGCGTTACGGACATAATGCCAGTGCTCGAGAGTCTGCTGTGGTTTATAGGCGCGGTGGACAGAGTCGCGAAGCATGCGCCGGATCATACGGATGTCAGTCCACTGCACATAATCGCCATCCTTGTCTTTAAGCTGAAGCAGGGGTTCGAGGTAGATTTTGAATTTTTGCTCCGAAGGGATGTCTTTTGTCATCTCGGGATAGAGACCGTGGAGACTGTCGATAAGGAGAATCTGGTCTTTCTCGATTTTAACTTTTGTTCTGTTGAGGTATCGTTTGCCAAGCTTAAAGTCGTAGAAGGGGATCATTACTTCTTCACCGTTACATATCTTGACCAGATGCTCATTTATCAGGGCGAGGTCGAGAGCCTGCGGGGTTTCGAAGTCGTAGTCGCCGAACTCGTCTTTGGGGTGCATTTCGAGGTCGTAGAAGTAATTATCTATGATCAGGGGGAC
>JAAYVN010000127.1 GCA_012517155.1 Ignavibacteriales bacterium
GCTGGCGAATAATCCGATTGCACAGAAAAAAGATGAGATAGTAAGAGAATTTGATACAAAGATTGCTGATTTACAAGCCAAAGTTGATCTGGAAATAAAGAAGAAGAGGGCGGGCATATTTGCCTCATCACCCGAAGAGATTCGTCTGCTTTCCCAGAAACTATTTGAGGAAGAAGTCAAGTATCAATCGGTTAGAGCATCGTACACTGAATTAAATAAAATTGTAAATGATTACGAAAGGAAATTTAATCAACTTCCGAACAGGACAATAGATTTAGCCAGATTACAGAGAGAGCAGTCAGCATTTGAGAAATTATATTTGCTGGTTGAACAAAAATATCAGGAGTCGGTAATCAATGAACAGTCAACTCCAGGAAACGTTTTGATAGTAGATCAAGCGAGAATACCAATAACACATTCAAAACCGAACAGGACATTAATAGTTATTGTTGGTTTTGTTCTGGGACTTGGAATGGCATTCGGATTTGCATTTGTCAGAGCATATTTTGACACTACAATCAAGACTCCTGAAGATATCCAAAAGAGAAACATAAATGTTCTGGCATGGATACCACAAATTGAAGGGGTGCTTTTAGACAAGGAATATGAGTTTATTGTATATAAGAAACCGAATTCGATACCCATTGAAGCATTCAGAGCACTCAGGACCAGAATACAGTTTTCGAAAATTGAGCAGGAAAAACTAAAAACGATTTTAGTAACATCTTCCACACCTCAGGAAGGTAAGACGACGATTTCTGTTAACCTTGCGGGGAGTTTTGCGAATTCAGGCAAGAAGACACTGATTTTAGATTGCGATTTAAGAAAGCCAAGATTACATACAGTATTTAAGGCGAAAAGATATCCGGGGTTTGTTGATCACTTCTTTGGACAAGCAACAATAGAGGAAATAACGCGCAAATCAGATCTTGATAATTTATATTACATCACAGCAGGAACTATTCCGCCGAACCCATCAGAGATTCTGGGTTCAAGTCAAATGCAAGACTTATTAGTAAAATTAAAGGAGGAATATGACATGATAGTTATAGACTCTCCACCAATTATTGCAGTTACCGACTCAGAGATATTGTCGAGTATAACTGATGGAACTTTGCTTGTAACATCTGCAAATACGACCGAGATAGAACTCATGAAGATGTCAGTTGATTTACTTTCACATGAAAGGGCCACTTTCTTAGGTGTTATTCTTAACAACTTCACGTACAGGAGTGGATATGGATCATATTACAAGTATTATTATTATTATTCCAAACCAAAAGACGGAAAAGATAAAAGCAGAAATCTAAAGACGCTTAAAACAAGTTAACGGGAAATTTAGTAAGAAGAAAAAAGGCTGAGAAATCAGCCTTTTTTTATTTTAATACTAACAATACTTATATCGTCTTCGAATTTGTTTTCCAAGTATGATGACATATACTCCTGTATAAAAGGAAGGGAAGAATTATCCTGAGGAATTGAAGTGATAATGTTCGTAAAATTATCAATACCCAGAGATTCTCCTTTTGAATTACGGGATTCAATGATACCATCCGTAAATAGAAACAACTCATCTTTATCCTCGAATGGAATCTGAGATTCCTCATAAAAACCAGACGGGGAAAAACCGAGAAGTAATCCAGGAGATTTTATCTGTGTAGAACCGGAAGAATTTGAGTGTTTATGAATAAGGGGGAGATCGCCTGCACCACAATATTTAATGGAATTTGTATTCGAGTCGAGAAGAAGAACCGACAGAGTTGAAAAGACTTCTGAAATTTTCGAGTCATTATAGATTATTGAATTCACGTTTTCCACAAGAGATTTAGGAGAATACTCTGCTGAATTTTGAATTGCAACCCTAAGTGCACTGCGAATGTAGCCAGCATATGCGACAGCAAAATACCAAGCATTCCATTTTTTACCCATAACGTCGCCAAGGACAATGAGGATGCGACTATCTGGGAGCTCGAAATAGTCAATAAAGTCTCCGCCAGGGATTCCCTCAAAAGTTTTATGCCATTGACTGATCTGAAAACCAGGCAAAGAAGGCAGGATGTCAGAAACAACTTTAACGCGCATGCTATCAGCAGCTTTATGAAGGTCGGAAACCATTTTCTGTTTAACTTTTCCAATGCTGTATAATATTGCGTTTACCTTTGCAATAATTACTCTGGGACCTGAAGTTTTAATCACATAGTCCGTGATACCGAGGTCATATCCCTCCATAATATCTTCTTCGGCACCTTTAGCAGTCAGAAAGATAAAGGGGATAGATTTCAACTCGTTATCATCGAGAAGGCGTTTTCTAAATTGAAAGCCATCGACTTCCGGCATCATAATATCGGAAATGATTATATCAGGCATAAAAGATTCAGCAAGAGAAAAACCTTCGGCTCCGTTAACTGCAGTTTTACAGATAAAGCCGGCTTTAGTAAGATTATAGCTGAATAATTTGGAAATTGCAGGGTCATCATCAACGAGAAGGACTTTAGATTGGCCGGTGTTTTCAACGGGTTTTTCCTGCTGAGTATTTTTCCTGCCGTAGATTGTGAGAATTTCCGTTCTGCGAATAAGGGAAAGAATTTTAACCGTAAGTTCCTGTATGTTAAAAGGCTTTGTTAAATAGTCATCAGCACCAACGGCGAGAGCTTTTTCTTTTTCTTCAATACCTTCTTTAGCAGACAGAAAGATAAAAGGGAGAGTCCGGTATCGCTCATGTTCCCTAACTTTCTGGCAAAAAGTATATCCATCCATACCTTCGAGGCCGACGTCACAGAGTACCAGGTCAATTTTTTTTGAGTAAAGGGCAGAAAATCCTTCTTCGGGAGACTGAGCGAGGTGAACATTAAAGTTACTTTTACTCAAATGAAAATTAAGCAGTTTCCTAATTATAAGATCGTCATCAATAACCAAGACCGATTTTTTATCGCCCTGAAGCATCAGCAATCCTTATGGGAGAAATTATTTAAATGCATTGACAGCATCATTTTTAGTTTTGAATATCTCAAAGGCTTTATTCATTCTTGTCAGTTCGAACATTGAATTAACAGCCGACTGAAGTCCGAATAATTTAATATCCCCCCCTAGAGCTGTTGTTTTTTTTAGATTTACGACGAGTGCCCCAAGGAAACTTGAATCAACGAATTCACATTCGGAGAGATCAACAACGAAACGGGATGATTGTGGGGAAATTTGTTCAGAGAGAAAGGCTTTGAATTTTTCCGATTGGCTGAGAGTTGCCCTGGTTAAGTTAACGCAGACAAGAGAGATGTCGTTAATTTTTTCTATTTTAAAGTCCATTGTATTTTTTCCTTTCGACAAATAAAGATAATAAATTAATCACCATTTTCTAATTCAGATACTAATTTTTCTTTTATTCTATAGACAGTAGCCCGGCTAAGTTCAAGTTTCTTTGCCGCTTCAATAACATTACCATTTGTAACTTTAAGAGCGTGCTTAATAGCATTTTCCTTGAGGATTTCAAACGGAACGATAACATTACCATCAAACAAGGAAGAGATAAAGCCGGAAGCAGAATCCTCTATTGGGGTAAGATGCGGGGGAAGGTCCTTGATATCAATAAACTTACCATCAGCGATAATCACGCATCGTTCAATAGTGTTTTCGACCTCTCTGACGTTACCGGGCCAATCGTATTCAAAAATAATTTTGAGGGCGGGTTTAGTGAATCCCTGAATTTCCTTATTTAATTTTTTGGTAAACAAAGTAAGGAAGTGGTCTGCCAAGACAAGGATATCAGATCTTCGATCCCTAAGAGGAGGAATAGTTACAGGGAATGAATTAAGTCTGTAGTAGAGGTCCTCTCTAAATTCTTTAAGTTCAACAGCTTTTTTCAGATTGCGATTTGTAGCTGAAATAATTCTGACATTAGTTTTAATAAGTTCATTACCGCCGACTCGTTCAAACTCTCTTTGTTGAATCACTCGAAGGAGTTTAGCCTGGAGAGTCATTTCAAGTTCACCTACTTCATCAAGGAAAATGGTTCCACCATCAGCTATTTCGAACTTACCTAGTTTACGTTGATGGGCACCAGTGAAGGAACCTTTTTCATGTCCAAACAATTCGCTTTCGAGCAGATCGCGAGGAATGGAGGCACAATTAACAACAACAAAGGGTTTTTCCTTTCGATAACCGTTATAGTGGATAGCGCGAGCAATTAGTTCTTTGCCGGTACCGCTTTCACCGTGTATCAAAACAGTAATGTCATTATCCAGGACTTTAGAAACAAGATGGAATACATCCTGCATTTTACCATCGGCGGTGATAATGTTTGCAAAACTATAATTGCGAGTGACGTTTTCCTTGAGATTAATTAATTCCTTTGAGAGGTCATAATTTTTAATAGCATTTCTTATAGTAGGTTCAAGTCGTTGAGAGTCGATAGGTTTAGGGAAATAGTCGAAAGCGCCAAGTTTAATAGCATCGAGGGCAACTTCAATACTACCCTGAGCAGAAAGGATAATAACAGGGAGATTTTCGTCAAACTGTTTTATTTTTTTGAGAATCTGAATGCCATCAAGGCCCGGGAGCATAATATCCAGGAGAATCAGGTCGGGTTTAAGGTGAAGTTTTTTTAATACATCTTCACCGGTCTCAAAAGATTCAACTTTGTAACCCCACTTATCTTTCAGGTAATATGATAATAAGCGAGTAATTGCAGGTTCGTCATCCACAATAAACACAAATTTATTCTTTTCCATTTATCACCCTCGGTATATTTATGAAAACAGAAGTGCCTATGTTGACTTTACTTTCAATAGAGATGTGAGCGTTGTGTAAATCAAGAATTTGTTTAGAAATACAGAGACCCAAGCCGGTTCCGGGTTCATTAGAATATTTACTACCTTTAAAGAATTTATCGAAAAGGTAAGGAATTTCATTTGCGGGGATACCAGCTCCGGTATCGGAAATAATAATCGCTGCGAAAGAGGCTGTACCCTTCAAAGAAACAGAGATTTTACCCTGAGTGGGGGTAAATTTTATAGAATTTTCAAGGATATTTTCGAATACGACTTCAATCCATTTTTTATCTCCAAAGAAGAAAATATTCTCGGGTGAAAATTCAGTTAAAAGATGAATAGACTTCTTTTCGATTTTCCTTTGAATAGAATTAACAACATTCTGAAGCAATTCGTTTACAGAAGCTTTTTCCTTGTGAAGAATAATTTCACCACTCTCCATTTTCGAAAAGTTAAGAATATCGTTAATCAGATTAGCAAGCCGTTTTGCTTCTGCAAGGATAATTTTATTAAACTCTGAACGAGTCTCATCCGGCATGTCATTATCGGAATCAATAGTCTCAGCAAAGCCAATGATAGAGGCGAGGGGAGTTCTAAACTCATGAGAGACGTTAGAGATAAATTCATTTCTGATTTTATTCAATTCATGAAGGAACGAATCGTCCGAGTTTTTTCTATTTCTTTCGACTGTAATAATCTGGTTAAGTTCATCAATCTTAGCTTTAAGTTCGAGAATTTCATATTCCATATCAAGATAACGAGCGGAATCGTGTCCCAAGCCGATTAAAAAAGATTCAGGGTCTGAAGAATCAGATTTAAGAGAAACCTCGATAGGGATTTCGTTGTCGAATTTATCTTTAAATATCCAAATAATTTTACCGGGTAAAGGTTTCGTTTCAAAATCGCTTAACAAGGAGGAGATTTCAGAGGTGTAAGATTCTGAGATAAAAGAGAGAATTGATTTGCCAATCATTTCGGAAGGAGTATAAGCTAAAAGAAGGGCGCCGTGATTATTTATTGAAGTAATCATCAAGTGATGATCAATGATAAAGATGAGTTCTTCAGATGAGTCAAAAATACTTCTAAATCGCTTTTCTGATTGGTGGAGAGAATTGAAAGCTTTTTTTTCAGCAGAAATATCATAAATAACCCCATCAATTCTATCCAGGTGATTTTTTTCGAAGACAGGGAAAGCAGAGTGCTTAAGATTAACCAGATTTTTATTATTATCGTAAACCGAGTATTCAACCGAGGACTTTTCGCCATTTTTAAGAGAACGGAGAAATTCTTTGACACGCGGGAGGTCTTCCCGAGAAACAAGTTTGAGCAGTTTGGACTGAGCTGACAGAATTGATTCGATATCCACCCCAAGGATTGACTCAACAGCTTTAGAGACAAAAAGAATTCTTTGAAGAGAGAGAGAGTAAGAATAGACAATTACCTGAGCATTATTAAAAGCGGCGGCAATAATATCCGAAGGGACATTAGAAAGTCCATATTTCTCAATTATATCAATCTGTGAATTCTTAAATTGCGACATATTACGGTATTAAAAATAGCTTTTTTCCTAATTAAAACAAATTGTTTTGGAGAAGTTGATAGTACTTTTTAATTAACTGTTCATAGTCTGGGGAGAAACCTTCCTTGCCAGAACTATTAATAAGATTCCGAAGGATTTCATCCCTATTCAATCTATTAAGATTAAGTTGATCCGGTGAATTAGGATTGTGTCTGTTGGTTGTTTTTGATTCGCGCTGTTTTTCATAATCTCTTTCGTTCACCGATTTTTGAGCATCAAGAAGTTTGGAGAGAATTCTCTCCTGTTTTTGAATAACTTCATCATTAAGTTTATCGGTTTTCATATCGGTAATAACCTCCTGCATCTGTTTGAGGGTTTCATCGATATTTGAGAGCATGGATTTACTACGACCAGATTCACGAGCTTCCTGATTGAGTTGTTCGAGAGACTTTCTAACCAACTCCTGTTGTTGAGCCAGGCGTTGCATTTGTGCTTGCTGCTGAGGGGTGAGTTGACCCTGCAAGCCCTGTTGAAGCATTTGGGACATTTGATTAAGGCTCATTTGCTGTTGAGAGAGTTGCTGCATTTGCTGCATCAGGGACATCATACCACCCTGACCGCCCTGACCGCCCTGCATCATCTGATCCATCATACCTTTCATCAGGGAGGCGGCGGAGTTCAAGTTTTTCATAGCCCCAGACTGAGAGGCTGAAGCAGTAGAAGAGTTTTTATTCTGAAGCGATTCAAGAGCGGAATTCATATCCTTACGGGCATCGCCGAGAGCTTTTCCCATCTCAGGGGTTATGGCGAAAGTTTTTTGGGAGAGCTGATTCATGCGATTAAGGAGACGTTCAAGATTATCCTTCAGACCGCTCTGTTTAGCTGCGTTTTCCGAACTTGAGGAATTTTTCCAATTTTGCCTGGTATTGTCCCTGAGTTTTTCCTGTTCTTTTGAAAGAGTTATCAGGTCGTCAAGAATTTTAACCATATCAGCGAAAGCCTTCATCTGATTTTGCTGTTGCATCATGTTCTGCATATTCTGAAGGCTCTGTTTCAGTTTGCTGAGATTTTTAGAAATCTGAGATTGATTGTTCATAGCCTGCTGTTTCTGCATTTGCTGCATATTTTCCTTTGCCTGCTCTGACAACTCATCATTATTCTGTTTATCGAACTCCTTATCAAGTTCGCTCATTTCATTATTAGGGAGATCTTTAAGTTCCTGCATTTTCTCCCGGAGTTTATCAAGTTCCTTGTTGAGGTTTTTGAGTTCATCGGATACTTGTTCCTGCTGTTTAGTCAGTTTATCTCTTTCGTTTTTATTCTCAAGATTTTGATTAGAAAGTTTTTCTTTAATTTCTTCCTGTTTTTCGATAAGGTCTTCAGTTCTTTTAACCAGTTCGTCAAGTTTCCGTTCAGTTTGAATTCTCTTAAACAGATTAAGAGTTCTTTCTATACTTTTGCGAAACATTTCCTCATCAAACTTCATATTTTCAAGCTGTTGTTGCGCCTGTTGTCTCATCAAGTTTTGAAGTTGTTCGTTCATTTTCTTAAGAGCAGTTTTCATATCTTCGTCAGACAGTTCATCGAGCAACTCCTGTAGCTGCATATATTTTTCAAGAGTTTCCATAGAAAGAAGATCATTATCCTGCATTTTCTTTCTATTCTCCTCGAGAGTTTGGCTAATATCCTCTATTTTCTGATTAAGTTTTTCAAAACTCTCAGCGGTTTTTCTAAGATTTTCCTTTTCATCCCAGGTAAGTTCTTTTTTATCCTGACGGAGATCGTTGCTTAATTTTTCGATATCCTTTTTAAGATCCTGAGCCTGGTTGAGGGCTTCTTTGAGTTCTTTTTCAACGAGGGATTCAGATTTTTCAGTATCGCTGAAAAGTTCAGCCAGAGAAGGCATTCTTAATCTAAAAAGAGGAGATTTTGCTGATTTTGGTCCGCTAACGAGATCATTATCGAAGATTTCCAAATAATAAGAAACAACATCCTCAGTTGCAAGGCTCAGACCTGTTAAATTCCAGATATAATTAATAGTTTCTTCTTTTAATGATTTATTAACAGGGATTTCAATAACAGTATATTCTTCAGAAGGTTTTTCGTAAACAGAACCGGACAAGCGGTAAGCTAAATTGAGTTTACTGAATCCGAAATCATCTTCAATTTTCAATAATAAGGGGATTCTTTCGTCAGCAGAAATATTGACGTCCGCATTAGGTTGAAGGACACCTATAACAGGGGGTGCATCGTAAATTATTTTTGCCTGATACTCTACAGGATAGAGATTCAGATTGCCATTTAAATCGCGGAGAATAATTTTATAATTAAAAGAATTTTTAATTATAAAGGAATATTCGGCAAGATTGGAATTTATTGCAAAATAAGACTTCAGAGAGTCGTTAATAAGGAGATATGTTTCTTTTAATTCCTTGCTGGCTATCAAGGAAAAGCTGACATTTGAACCCATAAGTGCTTCAAAATTCCCATTATCTATTTGCTGAGAAGACTGAATGCGTGAGTAAGCAGGAGGTAAAATTTTCAGAGTCAGATTTTTAATAATAGGGCGATCTATGACGGTAATCTGATAATGGTCACTTTCCAACTCATCAGCTTTTGCATAATAAGTGAATGAATTCCTAAGGTTAGAAAAGGTGATTTGATAATTGCCAAGTGAATCCCGGCTGAGTGGCGCGGAAGCAAAGTTATTTTGAGTGTCGTCTTTATAAAGCAGAATTACATTTGAGGGATTATTACCACTAACATTAACTTTTATAGTTACGTTCTGATTTTTAGGGACCGAGATATTACCGGGAGTAATCGTAAATTTGAAGCGGGGAGGAGTTTCAAAGTCCTGATCGTAGTTATATAGTCTTCCCAAAGCGGAATTGAAGTCAGGGATGAAACCCATCAGCAGAATTGACACGGTAATAATAATGAGAGTATAAGGAAGAATTTTTTTAGGTTTTGAGAAAGTCAGAGGTTCAAGGAAATCAATTTTTTCAGTTTTATTATAGAAACGATCGAAAGAAGCTTTAATCAGATTTTCCGAATAAAGATTACTCCGGGATGTATAGGCAGCAAATAACTGGATATGATTCAACAATTCATCTTTTATACCGGAAAAGAGAGTGCCAACCTTTTGAGCAGCAGATTCGACAACTGAAGGAGTAAAGGGAGAATACTTCCTCGACAGGGGATAAAGAACTTTAAGGGATAAAGCAATTAGAGCAGATATCCAATAGAGAAAAAAGAGAGGTGTTCGAAAACCCGAGGGGAAATAGAATAAAGATTCGAGAAAGGTCAGCAGAAGGACAGAGATGAAGAAAAAATTCAAAAAGAAGAGGAAATTTTCAAGAACAAGAATATTTAATTCTTTCCGACGAAAGTTCTTGAGTTTTTCTAAGAGGGGGGTGTAATTTTCAGAAAATCTATTCATCTGCCATTCAGTATTAATTAGTTAAAGCCCAAATCATGATATTGGTACCAAATTTCAAGGCTTCTTCTCTTTTATATTCAGGATCATTATGGACAGCAGGATCTGCCCATCCATCGCTAGGATTAGACTCGAAAGTATAGTAAAGAACCAGTCTGCGATTAAGGAACAAGCCAAAAGCTCTTGGTGATTTATCATCATGTTCATGAGTTTTGGGAGGACCCTGCGGGAATTTATAAAAACAATGATAGAGTCCATAATCAAAGGGAAGTTCCACCAAGCTATTATCAGGGAATATCTTTTTCAGTTCTCTTCTAAAAGAAGCATCGAGACCGTAGTCGTCATCTACATACATAAATCCCCCATTTTCAAGATATTTGCGAAGATTCCCGATTTCCTTTGGAGAAAAGGCTATATTTCCATGTCCTGTGACGAAGAGCACAGGGAAAGCAAACAGTGCGTCCGAGGAAGCATCCACGAAAACATATTCGGGTTTTGTTTTAATCGAGGTATTTTTCTGAATAAATTTCAACAGATTAACCTCAGCGGAGGGGTCATTATACCAATCACCACCGCCCGAATATTTCAGTCGTGCTATCCGAAACTCGGGGGACTGAGCAAAAACCGATAGATAAAAAAACAAGAAAATGAAAGAAATTCTAAACATTTAAGTATTGTGAATCAAAAATTAAAAAATCGAAGTAGTAATATAGTTATTTAAGAAGTTTTTAAGATAAAAGCGAGGAGGGAAAATTTTTTCACCAATAAGGAAGATTATCGTGAGATAAATATAAAAACAAACAGAGGAGAAACATGATAGTTTAGAGAGGTTTTCATATTTGTAAATAAAATTTTGTTTTTTTAATAAAAATATCATAAATTTGACGGACAGTTTAGCATATTTGTGTTAAAAGGGGGAATTGTGTACAAATCAGAAAGATAAAGCGGCAAAGATATTACCCGGCTTGGCAGTTTATTGGAAAGACAATGTGGATTTTTATTAAAAGATCTTGAGTGCTCAGACAGATATAAAAGATAAAATTTGGTAAAAAAATTAATTCATTCAATAAAATAAAAGGAGATAGTATGAGAGATAAAGAACGATATCTTCCATTCGATCGAAGTTGGCTAATAAAGGGAATACCTTTATTGTTAATTTTGGTATTAATGCTAAGTCCGCTTAGCTACCCGCAGATTACCCCTGTATGGGAACAAACAGTAGCGGGCACTAATCTGCCTGCGTGGTTTGGTACTTCCACAGAAAGAGGACTAGCCTATGGAAACGTTGGCGGCAACGATAGATTATATGTGGTATCGACTAAAACGACACCCCCATCTATCATAATTATTAATGCTGCAACCGGCGACAGTGTCGGGACATTAAGCACCACAGGAGTAGCAGGAGGTTTCACGCTACTTAATGATGTTGAAGTATCAGCTGACGGGCAAATTTATGCCTGTAACATGACCACAAGCGCTTCAACAGATGCATTTAAGGTTTATAAATGGACATCTGAATCAGCTGATCCGGTTGTTGTCTTAACCTTTAATGCTCAAGCCTACAGACTTGGTGATAAGTTTACGGTAGTAGGGTCAGCAGCAGACAATTCATTAACAATATATGCAGCGCGTGCATCTAATGCGGCAAATGTTGTAATCCGTTTTACAACAACGGATAATGGAGCAACATTCACAGCAACGGAAGTTCCATTAACATTTGTTACGGCTTCACTTTCTTGGCCAAAGGTTTATCCAATAACAACAGGAGTATCTGATTTCTTCTACAACGGAGTCAGTTTAATGCCAAGTGAATTTGGGTCAGACGGTACTTACAGAGCACAAATGTTCACAAACGCAGTTACAACCGGAAGCCATGCACAAAAATATTTTACTTATGGCGGAAAGAAATATCTGGCTGTATGGGTTTATGGTACTTCAGGAGCTAATCATGTCAGGGTAACGGATATCACATCCGGAGTGGCATTGGGAACTCTTTTAGAGAGTACTACTATAATGGGAACAACAAGTTCGTCCGGTTATGGTGATATGGACATTAAAGACAATGGCGGCGGAATTTATACCATTTATGTATTGACTGCAAATAACGGCATAGGGGCTTATACATTTAATGTGGCTGGATATAACATTAATTTAGCACCTCCGTTCACACAAGATTTTGAAGGAACATTTCCACCAGCAAATTACCTTCGACTAAATGGATACCTAACAAATTCAAC
>JAAYVN010000015.1 GCA_012517155.1 Ignavibacteriales bacterium
AACCCCTCCTGTTTTAAGCATAAATTCCAATATTTAAATAAAAGCTTAGAATATTTCTACGAGACCTGTTTCCAACCTTTACTCTCTAAACCAGAAAACTATTTCTAATCCATAATTCTGAAAATATTCCCGATTTGTTCGACTTAGGAATAAAAGAAAAACCGGGAATTTTTTTTTACTAAAATTTGAAAATAATCGGGATTTTTATTAAATTTGCAGACTAAATTTGAATATTTGAGGTAATGATGTTAGCAGTGGTTGATATATACGGTCAGCAATTTAAAGTTGCTGAAAAAGAAACTTATTTCGTTCCAAGTTTCGATGGTGAACCCAACTCAGAAGTTGTGTTTGATTCGGTTCTGATGGCAAGCGACGAAAATGGTACTAAAATAGGTGAACCTTATTTGTCTGATATAAAAGTTTATGCTACAGTGCTGGAGCATTTGCGCGATGATAAGGTTATTGTGTTCAAGAAAAAACGCAGAATAAGCTATAAAAAATTGAATGGACACAGACAGCACTTAACTAAAATTTTAGTTAACAAGATTGGTTAATTATTAAGGAACTTAATTATGGCACATAAAAAAGGTCAAGGCTCAACCCGTAACGGTAGAGATAGTAATGCGCAACGCTTAGGCGTTAAAAAGTTTGGTGGTGAGCATGTTCTCGCAGGAAATATTTTAGTAAGACAGCGTGGTACTAAATTTCATCCTGGTGAAAATGTCTTAAAAGGTGGTGACGATACTTTATTCGCAATTGTCGATGGTGTTGTCAAATTCTCTGTTGGCAGAGGCGATCGTCAATTCGTATCCGTCATACCTGTCGCCTGATAAGGTATGAAGAAAATAACAGTTATTGGTGCTGGAAACGTCGGTGCTACCGCTGCTCAAAGAATCGCTGAAAAGCGTTTAGCTGAAAAAGTGGTTTTGGTTGACATTTTAGATGGCATCCCTCAAGGCAAAGCTCTTGATATGTGGGAAAGCGCTCCGGTTGAAATGTTCGACACTGCTGTTATTGGATCAAATCACTACGAGGAAACAGAAGGATCGGAGATTGTTGTCATTACTGCAGGTCTCGCTAGAAAACCGGGTATGACAAGAGACGATCTATTACTAGCTAATGCTAAAATTGTTAAATCAGTTACCGAACAAGTAGCTCCGCAATGCCCTGATTCAATCATCATAGTCGTTTCAAATCCACTCGACGTAATGACTTACGTCGCTATGAAGGCTAGTGGCTTTGATAGAAATCGTGTTATCGGTATGGCCGGAGTTCTTGATACCGCAAGATTCAGACTCTTCCTTGCCCAGGAACTCGATGTATCCGTTAGGGATATTCAGGCAATGGTGCTCGGTGGGCATGGCGACTCTATGGTTCCACTTGTCAGATACTCTACTGTTTCAGGTATCCCGATTTCTGAACTGATCTCTGCTAAAAGAATTGATGAATTGGTTGATAGAGCAAAAAACGGTGGCATTGAAATAGTCAATTATCTTAAAACCGGAAGTGCATTTTACGCACCTTCTGCTTCAGCAGTGGAAATGGTGGAAGCAATCGCTCGAAATGGTAAGAGAATACTTCCATGCTCAGTATTCCTGCAAGGTGAATATAAACTCAACGACGTCTTCGTCGGTGTACCTGTTAAACTAGGATCAAATGGAATAGAGGAAATCATCGAACTTAACCTGACTGATCAGGAAACCTTTGCACTTAAAAAATCTGCTGATGACGTGGCTGCTCAAATTGCAAAACTTCATCTCTAAAACTAATTTAAGTTTACTGAAAATAACCTATCCGGTTTACGGATGGGTTTTTTTATTTTAAAGAATATTCAAATGGCATATCACAAAAACCTTATCGATGCTGTAGTGCAGGCTATTATTGAAGTCTTCGGAGACCGCAGGCACGCAGACCGTTTAATTCAAATACTTTTTAAAAATAATAAAAAATGGGGAGCCAGAGACCGCAAATTCATTGCCGAAAATATTTATGAGATTATTAGATGGTGGCGGCTCCTCTGGACCTCTCTTGGTGAGTCCGAATCGCTCGACAGAAAAAACATTTATCGCCTTCTGGGGGCTCATCTTATCATTTCGGGAAAGGAACTTCCTCACTTCAATGAATTCTCAGGCTTGGAATCTTTTTCCATCCTCGATCGCTATAACGAAGCCAAAAAAACCCGGAAACTACGCGAATCAATTCCCGATTGGCTGGATGAATTAGGAATCAAACAAGTTGATGATTGGGAAAATGTAATTCACATCCTTAATAAAGAAGCTGAAGTCGTAATACGCGTTAATCGTATAGTCACAAATAAGGACGAACTCTCACGTTTGCTAAACAACGAGGGCATCGAAACCTATAGTTTAGACTGGGCTCCGGATGCCCTCGTTCTTAAAGAACGTCAGAATATCTTTCTCTCCCCGAATTATAAAAAAGGATTATTTGAAGTACAGGACGCATCATCCCAAATGGTTGCTCCTTTTCTGGACGTCGCTGAAGGTATGAGGGTCATTGATGCTTGTGCAGGAGCAGGTGGGAAAAGTCTCCATCTTGCAAACCTCATGAACAACAAAGGTAAAATTATCGCCCTCGATATTCACGACTGGAAACTCAGTTCTTTGAGAAAACGTGCCAAAAGAGATAAAATTTCAATCATTGAACCAAGACTTATTCAGTCATCTAAAGTCATAAAACGTTTAAAGGAAAGTGCGGACCGTGTCCTGCTAGATGTACCCTGCTCTGGACTAGGCGTTCTAAGACGAAATCCCGATACAAAATGGAAATTGAACGAAGCAATACTCGAAGGTGTAAAAAAAGGACAGGCGGAAATACTTGATAACTATTCTGCTATGGTTAAACCCGGAGGAAAACTTGTCTATTCTACCTGCAGTATCCTTAAATCTGAAAATGAAACTCAAGTCGAAAATTTCCTTAATAGAAACAACTCTTTCAGACTCGAAAAAATGGAAAAACTCTCCCCCCTCAAAACCGGTTTTGACGGCTTTTTCATGGCTTCTATGCTTAAACTCTGAATTTTGTCGGTATCTCGTTTTCTTCTATCATCAATTTTAGCCTCTTATCTATTGCCTGAACCAACCATACAAATATAGTTTACAAACCAAAATTGTTTTACTTTATTTGCACCGTAAATAATTTATCATTTGGAGCAAGTATGAAAGCAATATCAATCACTCTGTTACTTTTACTCTCTGTAGTTGTTAACCTTAACTCGCAACCTAACTATCAAAATGTGAGCGTAAGTGAATTCACCAATGCTAAAACAATCCCGAATTTGGTTATGGGACTAAAGAATGAAAACCGTGGTGTTAAGAGGGATTGTATATATTTTGCTGGGCTGTACAGGATACCTCAAGCCTTTGAGTACTTAGAAGAATTACTTGATTGTGAACAGGATGAAAGCACCTTAAAACTCGCTATTATGGCAATGTATCGAATTGATTGCGAACAAACCATCAACTGCATAAAGAATTACAAAAAAAAATGCGATAATCCGAGAATTAAAAAACTTTGTCAACTGATTGAAAAAGAATACTCTTCATCTTTTGAGTAACATAGAACCCCTTCACATGAAATGAGGAAACCTGCTGACTAATATTTAGGTTTCCTCATTCCTTTCTAAAATAATTTTTTCCCCTTCTCTTTGACTCGTCTTTAGCTCAAAAAACCCGTAAAAACACTTTTTTTTATTTAAAGTGGAATTTTTTTTAAATTTTTCTTGATTATATGAATAATTTGTGGTAATTTTGGGGAGTAGTGGGTAAAAGTGGTGAAAAAAATAGGTAAAAAAGGATAGAAATGTTCAAAGGACATTACATTCATTCAATTGACTCAAAAGGTAGGATTGCAATCCCCGCCAAATTACGGAAGTATATCAGCCCGGATGCTGAAGAAAGTTTCGTAATGCTAAAAGGAACGGAGAAGTGTATAGATATCTACCCGAGGGATAGATGGGCGGAAATCGAAACTCGTCTTGAAAAACTGAATCCCTTCAACCCTAAGCAGGCGCGGCTTATTAGAATAATGCTGGACAATGCTCAGGAAGATAAAATGGACTCCCAGTCACGCATTCTTATACCTCAGGAACTGCTCGATTATGCTGGTATAAAGAATGAAGTGCTTGTCTTGGGTGTCCTGAAGAAAATCGAAATGTGGGACCCCCAGGAATATGAAAAGTATAAATTGAAATCTGCTGAAACATTTGAGGAAATTGCTTCTGAAGTTATGAGTTTATGAACAACTTAATTCATATTCCGGTGTTAGCCCGCGAATCTGTTGAATATTTAATTAAAAACAGGGATGGAAAGTTTTTTGAAGCGACCGTTGGGTTTGGAGGACATACAACTCTTATTCTCAATCAACTTGGTCGTACCGGTATTTTAGCCGGAACTGACGTGAATGATGCTGCTTTTAATTATGCGAAAGAAAAATTTGAAAATGATGACCGTTTCAGATTATATAAGTTTAATTTTAATAAAATTGATTTAATCTCTAAAATAGAATCAATTGATAAGTTCGATGGGGTGTTTGCTGATTTGGGTGTCTCCAGTTATCAACTGGATAGCGCGGGTGAAGGGTTTACATTCCGAATGGATACTAAACTCGATTTAAGAATGGATAAAAACTTGGAGCAAACAGCTGCAGATGTTCTTAATACCGAATCAGAGGAAACTATTGCAAATATTTTCTATAAATATGGTGAAGAAAAAAACTCGAGAAAAATAGCTAGACTGATTGGTGAGAGGAGAAGAAGTGGAAGTTTTAAAACTACCGGGGAATTGGTTGATATTGTTGCCGGTATAACTCCTCCCAACTTTTTGAATAAGAGCTTAATGCGGGTGTTTCAGGCATTGAGAATTTATGTGAATAGGGAACTTGATGTTCTGGAGGATTTCCTACGAAAAGCTGTAAACTTGTTAAACACTAATGGCAGAATCGTGATTCTTACTTACCACTCTCTGGAAGACCGTATAGTGAAAGACATCTTTAAAGAGGAATCCTCATCATGTGTTTGTCCTAAAGATTTTCCGGTCTGCATTTGCGGGAAAGAAAAAAAACTGGAAATTCTTACACGAAAACCGGTGCTTCCTTCTGCCGAAGAATTGAAAAATAATCCGAGAGCAAGAAGCGCAAAACTTAGGGCTGCAGAGAGAGTATGAAGAGAAGTTATAAACCCGAAATCTTCAAAGGTGTTTTCATTATGACAACTTTAGTATTGCTGATTCTCTTCTACGTCACAATTAAACTGAGAATAGATTTTATGTTTAAAGAGATCGGCGAGATTAATGCGGTTAAAGGACAATTAAAGAACAAACAAATAAAGTTAAAAGTTGAATTACAGGAATTGGCTTCGGAACATCGAATTAGAACTATTGCAATTGAAGATTTAGGAATGGTAAAACGTTCGGAACCGGACAAAATAATTTATATAGATTCAGAATTGATAAAAGATATTAAGGAGAATACAGAATCCGAAAATGAATAATGGCAGATTGTTTAGCGTCGTGGTCCTGACTTTTCTAATGTTTATCGCCTTGATAATCAGGTTGTTTAACATCCAGATTGTTCGGGGTGATGAATTTAGTTTTTATGCCCAGCGTCAGCAGATGAATGTTGAAATGGTTCAACCTGAAAGGGGTTTGATATTCGACCGGAATGACAATTTGCTTGTTTATAACCGCAATGATGTTTCTTTTTATGTTGACACAAGAATGGCAAAAAAAAGGGACAGAAAGGCAATAGCCGAAAAATTTGCCTCCTTTTTCAACAAGGATGTGTCTTATTATGAAAACTTGATCAAAAAAGGAAGCAAAATTGTCTGTATCGAGAAAAAAGTTTTCCATGAACGGATTGTTGAATTAAAAAATTTAAAGGTTAACGGTTTATTCTATAAAGATGAACCGACCAGAATCTATCAGTATGAAAATCTTGCCTCGCATATTTTGGGATATGTCAATACAAAATATTCAGGAGTTGATGGCATCGAGAGTTACTTTGATAAGGTTCTAAAAGGAGAAGAAGGACGCCGGATAATTCTCAGGGATGCAAAAGGGGAAACAGTGACAATAAACCAGGAAAATCAGAAACCCGCTACATCGGGCAAAAATATTCAGCTGACAATAGATAAAGAAATCCAGGCAGCCCTTGATGAGGAACTCGCTAAAGGAAAAAATTTGTATAAAGCCACCAGCTTCGTAGGGATTGTAATGGACCCAGGCAATGGTAATATCCTTGCATTGTCAGTAGCGGATAATTTTAATCCTAATAAGTATAATGAATTTAGCGATACTGTTAGGCGTAATCAGGCCCTGACCGACACATACGAACCGGGTTCTACCTTTAAAGCTGTTACTCTCGCCAGTTTTCTCGATAAAGGCGTCTGCAAGGAAAGCGACCGCGTTTTTCTGGAAAACGGAAATTACAGATTTAAAAAAATCTTGATTAAAGATTCTCATGCTTCCTCTTGGATGGATGTTCGCGGTGTCTTCAGTAATTCAAGTAATATTGGAATGTCCAAACTTTCACAGCATATCGAAAATGAAGATTTGTATATTTATCTAAGAGGATTCGGACTCGGTAATTATACTTATATTAATCTGCCAAGTGAAGTTCGTGGAACTCTTAAAAAACCTGAAAACTGGACTGAATATTCAAAATCATCAATTTCTTATGGATACGAAATATCGGTCACTCCAATTCAGATGGCAACAGTCTATTCTGCTATTGTTAACGGCGGGATTCTGTATCAGCCAACTGTCGTAAAAAAAATATTGAATAATGACGGCTCCCTGTACCGGGAGTTTGAACCTAAAGAAATTAGACGGGTTATTTCAGAGGAGACTTCCGAAAGAATGAAGAAATTGTTCTTTGAAGTAGTGGATAAAGGCACCGGAAAAAAAGCAAAAATCAATGGAATAAATATCGGAGGAAAAACCGGTACATCAAGACAAATAGTTGAGGGCTCCTACTCTCGGGAAAAATATAATTCATCATTTATTGGTTTCTTCCCCGTGGAAAATCCCAAATACCTGGTATTTGTTTTAGCTAATTCCCCGACTCAGCATGCTTACTATGGCGGAGACGTTGCAGCCCCCGTTTTTCGTAATATCAGCGAAAGGATTATTAATCTGGATCCAAAACTTGAACTTAAAAGTGAATTGGATCATGATTTGAAATTAGTATCAGTAACTGAGTTTCAAACTTCACTGGACTCGATTAATGGCAAAAGGCATTTATCGGTCATCAGAACTAAGAATAATATCAGGCAAACCAATAAATGGATTATGCCTGATCTTCGTGGATTATCTATACGGGATGCAGTGTTTGAAATGACCAAAAGAAAAATCCAGTATACTCTAAAAGGAAATGGCAGAATAACTGAACAGAGTATACCTCCGGGTACGAAATTGAAAAAAGGAATTGTATGTAGATTATCTTGTGATCAGGGAGAATTATTTGGAGCAAGGTTGTATTGATGGAATTGACCAGGTTGATTAACAGTATTCTCACTATTCAGGTTTCCGGAAATGTCCAGCGAAAGGATATCCTTGGAATTACTCTGGATTCTAGAAAAGCTAGCAGAAACTGGATCTTCGTGGCAATTAAAGGACAAAAAACAGATGGTCATAACTACATAGCAGATGCACTGAATCAGGGAGTATGTGCCGTTATTTGTGAAGAGGAAAATATCCCTGTTGAGCTTTTCTTACATGCCAATGCCGTAAGAATACTTGTTAAGGATAGCCGTTTGGCTCTTGCTCAGTTGTCAAATGTTTATTATGGTAACTTTTCGGAAAAGATCAATCTTATTGGCGTTACTGGTACTAATGGAAAGACAACCACAACATACTATTTAAAGAGCATTCTGGAGAAAGCCGGAAATAAAACAGGACTCATCGGAACCATAGCTAATTTTATAGGTTCTGAAAAGATTGGAGCAACTTTCACAACTCCTGAGTCACCGGAGTTAAATAAACTCCTGCAAAAAATGGCTCTTGCAGGTTGTGGTCATATAGTGATGGAGGTTTCTTCTCATGCTTTGGAATCCAAAAGAGTTTTTGGTCAGAGGTTTAGTAGTGCACTCTTTACAAATATCACTCCGGAACATCTTGACTATCATGGTGATTTTGAGAATTATATTCAGGCAAAAAAAATACTCTTTTACAATCTGGAGACAAATAAGATTGCAGTAGTAAATGCGGATGATCCAAACCATGAAAAAATCATCTCCGGTTGTAAGTGTAAAATCGTAAAATTCGGCCAGAGCGATAAGTCTGAATATCAGATACGGGAAATCACAGTTAACCTTGACGGCACTTCTTTTGAAATATTTCATAATCAAAAATCATATAGTCTTCATACTGACTTAATTGGAAGATTTAATGCTTATAATGCAACCGGAGCATTTGCCGTCGCTCTTGAATCGGGAATTGATCCTGAAATTATAATCCAAGGCATAAGAATTACACCGCAGGTTCCCGGAAGATTTGAAGTCGTAAGAGGAATAAATAAATATGCAGTAATCGATTATTCTCATACACCTGATAGTCTGGAAAAGGCAATAAATAATTTAAGATTGCTCTCTCAGGGAAAAGAATTAATTACTATAGTCGGATGCGGGGGGGACAGGGATAAAGCAAAAAGACCGGTAATGGGGAAAATTGCTTCTGAACTCAGTGACAAAGTTATTTTAACTAATGATAATCCAAGAAGTGAAGATCCATTTGCGATAATTGATCAAATGAAAGAAGGAATAAATAGAGATAATTTTATTATTGAAACAAACAGAAGAAAAGCAATTAAAACTGCAATAATGGAAAGCCCCGATAATTCTGTTATTTTGATTGCCGGGAAAGGGCATGAAGATTATCAGATTATTGGTAATGTCCGGAATCATTTTTCGGATAAAGAGACAGCAGAAGAATTCTTAGTTGGAGGGGACAAATGAAAACTCTAAGAATTACATTGCAGGATATTTTTAATATCCCAACCGCAACGATATTTAATCCGGATGCATTCAAGAGTCTTTTGGGTGTTAGTATTGATACCAGAACCATAAAGAAAAACTTCCTGTATGTTGCTATTAAAGGGGATAAATATGACGGACATAGCTTTGTCTCCGATGCGGTAAAAAAAGGTGCAGGCGCAATAATTATTAAAGAGAACAGACTCAAATCGTTTGAAAATATAGATATTCCTGTTATTACTGTAAAAGATACAAAAAAAGCTCTCGGTGATTTGGCAGCTCTATGGCGCAGCAAATTAAATGCAAAAGTTATCGCATTGACCGGAAGTAACGGAAAGACTACTACTAAGGAAATTCTAACAACTCTCCTGACCGAAAAATTTCGTGTCGTTGCCACTAAGGCTAATAATAATAACGATATTGGAGTCCCTTTATCAATCTTTGAGGCAGATGCTAAAACCGAATTGCTGGTTCTTGAATTGGGGACTAATCATTTCGGCGAAATAGAATATACTTCAAATATTGCTCAACCGGATATCGCTCTGATTACGAATATCGGCGAATCGCATTTAGAGTTTTTAGTTAACTCGGATGGTGTGCTGAATGAAAAGAAAGCTTTGTTTGATGTAACAGAAAAAAGAAGCGGAAAAATAATTTTAAATGCTGATGATTCACGATTAAATAAACTTGAAAAAAAATATAACCGGGTAGTCTCTTTTGGTTTCAGAAACAGTAACTGCGTTAGCGGTAAAATTCTTGAAACGGATCCAATGGGCAGAACTAAGTTAAGAATAGTTAAAGATAATAAATCAAAAGAATTTTTAATCTCGCTCCCCGGTAAAAGCAATTCATATAATTTTCTTGCCGCAGTAACCATAGGACTTGAATGCGGTATGAGTTTTAACGAAATAGAAAAAAGTGCAAAACGTTTAAAAGGTGTCAAACAAAGATTGGAAGTAAGCGAATATAAAGGTCTTACTTTGATAGATGATACCTATAATGCAAATCCCAATTCAATGATTGAAGCAATTGAATTGATGAAAAAAATTAAAAGATTCAAGAAAAAAATTGCTGTACTGGGGGATATGTTCGAGCTTGGAGATGAGGCTCCTTTGATTCATAGGAAGCTTGCGGATGTAATTCAGAAATCCAGGATTAATGAAGTTTATCTAACCGGAAAACTCATGAATGAACTGTACAAAGAGTTAAAAAAGAGAAAAGTCTCAGCGGAATATTTTCAGGAAAGGGAAAAATTATCAGAACTTTTGAAAGAAGAGATTCTCTTGGACTCGGTTGTCCTTGTAAAAGGCTCTCGCGGCATGAAGATGGAAGAATTTGTTAAAACAATAAAAGATACACATGGTGATTAATGCTATACTATCTTTTTGAATATATAAACAAGACTTTTAATCCTCCGGGATTTGATATTTTCAGGTTCCTTACATTCAGGAGTGCGCTTGCAGCTATTACTTCTCTCTGGTTGTCCCTCTATTTTGGACCGAAAATTATTAAACTGCTTCAGAAACACCAGATAGGAGAAGCAAAAAAAGCTGATGGTCCGAAAAGTCACTGGGCCAAAGCGGGTACCCCTACGATGGGCGGACTGATTGTTGTATTGTCAATTGTCGTCCCTGTTATACTATGGGGTGATATAAAATCGATTTATATAATTTTAATTTTAGTGGGTACACTCTGGTTGTGCGGAGTAGGATTTCTTGATGATTATTTGAAAGTGATTAAGAAATTTCCAAATGGTCTGATTGGAAGGTACAAACTGCTTGGTCAATTCATTATTGGAGCTGTCATTGGTACAACAATTTACTTCTCAAGTGAATTTAATGGTGTGGCTACTCTGACAACAGTCCCTTTTCTCAAAAATGTAAATCTGGATTTCTCTTATTTGTACATCCCGCTTGTCATTTTTATCGTTATGGCAACCTCAAATGCCGTTAATTTAACTGATGGACTTGATGGATTGGCTATTGGTGTCACAACAATTGTTATGCTTGCCCTGGCGATTATATGCTATGTTAGCGGAAACGCAATTTATTCAAAGTATCTCAATATTATTTATCTTCCCGGCTCTGGTGAACTGACTGTTTTCATTGCCGCTGTAATTGGAGCGGGTCTCGGGTTTCTCTGGTTTAATTTTTACCCTGCGCAGGTTTTTATGGGGGATACCGGTTCGCTTGCATTGGGTGGTGCCTTTGGGATTCTTGCCGTTCTTGTAAAAAAAGAATTACTTATACCAATTTTGGGAGCTGTTTTTTTCATGGAAACTATCTCGGTAATAATTCAAAGACTTTATTTTAAGTACACTAAAAAGAAATATGGCGAAGGAAGGCGTATCTTTAAAATGGCACCCCTTCATCATCACTATGAGATGGCGGGACTTCCGGAACCAAAGATAGTTATGAGATTTTATATTGTAACTATAATATTTGTAATTGTAAGTTTAGCATCATTCAAATTAAGATGATAACGGAATTAAAAAATAAAAAAGTAACAATTATTGGAAGCAGAAAAAGCGGAGTAGCTGCAGCTCAGCTGGTCAAAAGATTATCAGGGATTCCGTTTGTTAGCGATGTTAATAATGATGCTAACCTGGAACCATTTGTGCAGCAACTTGTAAACAGCGAAATACAATTTGAACTTGGTGGACACACTGAGCGGGTTTTTGACGCTGACCTGATGGTTATTAGTCCGGGCGTTCCGTCTGATGTTGAGGTGATCCGGGAAGCTGTTAATCGGGGGATTAATATAATCAGTGAAATAGAATTCGGATCTTTGTTCTGCAAAGGAAAAATTATTGCAATTACCGGGACTAACGGGAAGACGACAACCACTTCCCTTATGGGGCACTTGCTTCAGACTGCTGGACTAAGAACCTATGTAGCAGGAAATATCGGAATAAAAGCTTTTTGTGAAGTTACGCTTGATGTTCAGGAAGACGAATTTGTAGTATTGGAAGTATCAAGTTTTCAACTCGATTTGATTGAAACCTTCAAACCGGATATCGCAATGATCCTTAACATTACTCCCGATCATTTGAACAGATATGATAATAAACTAGAAAACTATATCGCCTCCAAGTACAGAATATTCAAAAATCAGGATAGTATGGACTATCTTATATTGAATGCTGATGACGATACATTTAATCAATATCAGATAAATACACAATCAGAAATTAAACAATTCTCCCTGTTGAAAGAGATTGATAACGGGATTTTTGTAACCGGTGGAAACTTCCGGTTAAAATTTACAAACGGTACAAGCTTCATTTGTGATATTAAGGAGTTAAAACTTCCGGGTGATCATAATAAGGCAAATGCTATGGCAGCAATTCTTGCCGCAAAGATAATCGGATTAAGTGATGAATTGATTATAAAAGGATTGAACTCATTTAAAGCTGTTGAGCACAGGATCGAATTTGTTGAAGAGATAAAAGGAGTTCGTTATTTTAACGACTCGAAAGCAACAAATATCGATTCGGTTTACTATGCCCTGAAAAGTTTTGACGAACCGCTGCTATTAATTCTTGGTGGTCTGGATAAGGGAAATGACTATAACCAGATTAAAGATCTTATTATTAGTAAAGTCAAAAAGATATATGCAATTGGGTCATCCGCATCTAAGGTATTTGAATTCTTTACAGGGTTAATACCTGTCGAAAAAAGAGAAACCCTTCAGGAATGTGTTCTTTCTGCTTATAATGAAGCACTTCCCGGAGATGTTGTGCTTTTATCACCGGCTTGTGCAAGTTTTGATATGTTTAATAGCTATGAACACCGGGGAAAAGTATTTAAAGAAACTGTTAGGAGTTTGCTAAAGTGAAAAAGCATTCTTTAATAGTATTTCTCGCGGTCTTTTTTCTGATACTCTTCGGACTTTATCTCGTGTTAAGTGCCAGCAGTACATATAGCAGTGTAAAATTTGAAGATCAGTTTCAACTGTTTAACAGTCATTTGTTGAAAGCACTTGGTGGGTTGTTCTTTTTAATCGTATTTGCATTTATACCTTATGAAATCTATAAAAGCAATACTAAACTCTTTTTAGTGATTGTGATTTTTCTCCTTATTGCTACTTTGGTAATATCCACACAAGTTAAAGGAGCAAAAAGATGGCTTGATTTAGGAATAATCAATTTTCAACCTTCTGATCTGGCTAAAATTGCTCTTATGATGCATCTTGCTTATTTGGTTGAGATGAAGGACGAACTCTTACGGGATTTTAAGCTTGGTTTTATTCCGATGATTATCTGGATATTCCTGACAGCATTCTTAATCCTGATTCAACCAAATATAAGCAGTGGATTGATTTTGGTAGTGTTGTCGTTTGCCATTTTATATGTCGGAGGAGTCAGGTTGTCTCACTTATTTGGCTCGATAGCAATTGCCGGGACTGCAGTGGCTTCTCTGGCAATGGTGTTTACTCACAGTCGCGGAAGAATAGTAGGATTTTGGGAGGGGCTTACATCCGGAGAGAGTGCTAATCTTCAGGTTCAGCAAGCAATTATCGGGCTTGGTAGCGGAGGGATGACCGGAGTTGGACTAGGGCATAGTTCTCAAAGAAACTTGTTTCTTCCTGAAGCATATGGTGATTTCATATTCGCAATATTGGGTGAAGAGACCGGGTTTATGGGGGCTGTGTTGATTCTTTTTGTTTATCTTATAATATTTGTCGTCGGATTACTAATCGCAAAAAACGCGAAGGATAAATTTGGGCAAATGTTGGGTTTTGGAATCGTATTATCATTCTTTTTATCAGCTCTTATTAACGCTTCGGTGGCTAGCGGTATGGTGCCCACTACCGGGTTACCACTTCCATTTATAAGCTATGGTGGTACGTCAATGACAATATTGTGTATATCATTCGGAATTTTAATAAATATTGGTCTGAGAAGTCAAAAATTAAAAAAAGAAACAGAGCAGAGTGAAGTCAGCGCAATTCAAATATAGAGTTCTATTTGCCGGAGGAGGTACGGGCGGACATTTGTTCCCCGCACTGGCAGTTGCAGAAGCATTAAAAGAATTGCTTCCGGAAGTTGATATTCTGTTTGCCGGAAATAAAAAGAAAATCGAAGGTAGGATCGTTCCTAAATATGGATATAAATTTAAACCTTTATGGATCCAGGGTTTTGCTCGCAGACTTACACTTGATAATGTTCTGTTTCCGGTCAAACTATTGGTTAGTGGAATACAATCGTTATTAATTAATATGAAATTTAAACCCATTGTAGCTGTGGGAAGCGGAGGTTATGTCTCAGGACCGGCTATCTGGGGAGCTAAAGTAATGGGAGCAAAGATTATTCTTCTGGAACAAAACAGTTATCCCGGAGTAACTACAAGAATGCTGTCAAAATATGCCGATGAAATTCATTTAAGCTATGAGGATTCAAAAAAATATTTTGTTAATAAGGAAAAATTGTTCCTTACCGGTTGCCCTACCTTAGTAAGGGATAAAAAAGACCAGATTGAAGTTGATCACAGGAACAGAAACCGTAAAAAGTTAGTTGTTCTTGGAGGAAGCGGCGGAGCAAAGTCCATCAATGAAGCAATAGCTCAAATTATTCCGGATTTAGTAAAAGAAGATATAGTGATAACCTGGCAGACAGGCGATACATATTTTGAAAATTACAAGGGTTTTCAAAAAGAACATATTAAAGTTGTCCCTTTTATTCATGACATGATAACTGAATATAATGAGGCTGATCTG
Organism: Ignavibacteriales bacterium; assembly: GCA_012517155.1. Classification (GTDB taxonomy): domain Bacteria; phylum Bacteroidota; class Ignavibacteria; order Ignavibacteriales; family Ignavibacteriaceae; genus JAAYVN01. The sequence continues at coordinate 14,705 of JAAYVN010000015.1, forward strand.
GTAATAGCAAGAGCCGGCGCAACCACAATTGCTGAATTGAGCAATCTTGGTAAAGCAAGCATACTTATTCCCTCTCCGAATGTGGCAGAAAACCATCAGTACTTTAATGCAAAAAGTATTGCCGACGCCGGTGGATGCATTCTGATAGAAGACAAAGATATTTTACATCAGTTGAAAAAAGCTGTGACAGACTTAATAAAAGACGACGAGAAAATCGGACAGATGAGTAAAAACATAAGGAGATTTGGCAATCCACAAGCTGCGAAAGTAGTAGCCGAGAGAATTCGTAATCTTTGCGGAGTGGAGAGTTAATGAAGCTAGGCAGAATTAACAAAGTTCACTTTATTGGAATCGGCGGAATTGGAATGAGCGGAATTGCTGAGTTACTGCATCATCAGGGGTACACAGTTAGTGGATCGGATAAAAGCATAACTCCTCTGATTGAGAGATTAATAGGAATGGGTATAGAGTGCTTTAAAGCCCATTCCGGGAAAAATATTCAGAACCCTGATTTGGTGGTTTACACTGCTGCAATTAGTCCGGATAATCCGGAGTTGAAAGAAGCCCTGAATCGGGAAATTGTTACTGTTAGAAGAAGCGAAATGCTTGCTGAGTGCATGAGAAATCAGTTTGGAATTTGTGTTTCGGGAACTCATGGAAAGACAAGCACAAGTTCTATGGCAGGGCTAATGCTCATGAATGCAGGAATGGATCCATCAATGCTTATCGGGGGAACTTTGAGGGAGCTAAATGGATCAAACGCGAGACTCGGAAAAGGAGAATTTATAGTTGCCGAGGCGGATGAATATGATAGAACATTCTTAAAACTGTCTCCGGTTATCGGAATAATAACAAATATTGAACCTGAGCATCTCGATATTTACAGGGATATTGAAGACATCAAGGATGCATTTGTTGAATTCGGGAATAAAGTGCCGTTTTGGAGTTTTGTGATTGCTTGTGTTGATGATGAAAATGTTAGAAACATTATTCCAAGATTGAAAAGAAGGGTTATTAAATACGGACTCGATCAAAAGGCGGAAATCAGAGCAGAAAATATTGAATTCAGAGGAGTCTCTGCTTTTTACGATTTAATTGCAGATAACAAAAAATTAACTCGCATTGAATTAGGTGTACCCGGATTACACAATGTGAAAAACTCATTGGCTGTCGTGGCATTAGTGTTGGAACTTGGTATTGAAATTGACAGAATAAAAGACTCGTTAAAGAAGTTCAGCGGAACTGATAGAAGATTTGAGGTAAAGTACAATAAAGAAATTATGGTGGTTGACGATTATGCACATCACCCGACAGAAGTAGATGCGACTCTCAATGCAGTTAAGGGAGGATGGAACAGAAGGATAATTACAGTCTTTCAACCACATCTATTTTCGAGGACGCTTGAATTTTATAAAGAATTCGGACAAGTGTTTTTAAATACAGATATTCTCGTTTGTCTCGATATTTATCCATCAAGAGAAGAACCGATTGAGGGAGTGAGCAGCACACTCATAACAGAATCTGCCCGGAAAGCAGGTCATGAAAATGTTATTTACTTGCCGGATAAAAGCGGGTTAAATCAGGTGCTTAAAGAACTTAAAAGAAAGGACGATATAATTATTTTTATGGGTGCCGGTGATATTGTGAATTATTCTGAAAATTTTGTTAACAACATAAAAAAAGATGAGTAAGAAAGAAAAAATAATAGGAATTATTACAACATCATTCTTATTTTTGTGTGTTGTTTTTTTAGTAATATTTACAAGCGTAAAATCTGAACACAGAGTGATAAACGGAATAATTATTCAAGGAGCGAACTTCCTACAAGATAATGAGTATTTGAGGTATAGCCTCATAAATAAAGGGGATTTAAGCAGTTTAACACTCTACGAAATCCGTCAGAAATTTCTTTCACATAAATATGTTAAAAACAGTGACGTTGAGTTGAATTCTGAAAATATGGTGGTTGTGACGATTCAAGAGAAAAACTTTATTGCCTCCTTAATAAGTGATGAAAAACATTTCTTAGTGAATTCTGATAAAGAACTGGTCGGAGTACTTCCAAATACCAATACAGTTGACCTGCCGGCAATTACAAACGTAAAAAAAACAAAAAATATCTCTGGTTCGATTGAGGATAAGAAAGAAATCGGTGAGGCTATAAAAATAATTAGAAGCGCAAGACAGCTTGATGATAAATTATACGGGAACTTAAGTGAGATAAATATGCGGGACGGAGGTGAGATTGTACTTACCTTTTCAAATTTAAGTATGCCAGTATTTGTTGGAAGAAATAATTATACGGAAAAATTAGCGACGCTGGCTGAGATTGAGAATAACAAGGAACAATTTAGTCCATTGTTCAGAAACTCAGTATATCTTGATCTGAGATATGCTAAAAATGTATTCATCGGATACAATGAGATAATAGGAATAAACTGATGAAAAAGAATATAATCGCCGGTCTGGATTTAGGAACTACAAAAGTCTGCGTGGTAATTGCAGAACAGGTAGATGAAACGAATTTCAAGATACTTGGATTTGGAGTCGCTCCATCGGTTGGTTTGCATAAAGGTTTGGTTTCGAATATCTCAAAAACAGCAGAAGCCATAAAAGAAGCATATGAAATTGCATCAAATAAAGCCGGATTAAGAATTTCAACTGTGAACGTAGGGGTGGCTGGAGAGCATATTACGAGTCTGCGACATATGAATTATGTGACCATTACAAATGACGAGCACGAGATAACCAAGGAAGATCTTGTGAGGCTGGAAAATGATGTCAGAACTATTAGAATTCCTTCTGACAGACAGATACTTCACATAATTCCTGAAGAGTTTTATGTTGACCATAGCATCCAGATTGATAATCCGATAGGAGTAACAGGTTCCCGTTTAGAGGCACACAATCATATAGTGCTTGCTTCTGTTGCTGCGGTTCAGAATATTAAAAGGTCTGTGGAAAGAGCTGGATTACAAGTCGGTAACCTGGTCTTGCAACCACTTGCATCTTGTTCCTCAACACTTGATGACGCAGAAAAAGACCTGGGGGTTTTGTTGATTGATATCGGTGGGGGGACTACTGATATTGCCGTAATCCACAGGAAAGCCATTAAGCATACTAAGGTAATCGGAGTTGCGGGTAATCAGGTAACCAACGATATCCGGGAATCATTGGGTGTTGTTACTGACGAAGCTGAAAAGTTGAAAATACACTATGGTTATGCAACAACAAGTGCCATAATAAAGGACGAGGATATTTTTATTAAGGGAACAGGCGCAAAAACTGATACAAAAATCCCGACAACTTTGTTGACTCAGATAATTAGTTTGAGAATGCATGAATTATTCTCGATAATTGATAATGAAATAAGAAATGCAGCTTTAAAGAACAAAATAAAAGCAGGAGTTGTGCTTACAGGAGGCGGGGCATTATTGAGGGGATGCGCGGAATTAGCAGAAGAAGTTTTTGGTATGCCTGCAAGAATTGGTGTGCCGCTTGAATTGACAAGAGGGGAGACGGTTGAAATTGAAAAACCCGAGTATTCTACAGTTATTGGATTGCTCAGAGGAGCCCCGGGCTCGAATGTTCCGACCACATATCAACCGATCAAGGTTAAGAAGAAAAATAAAAGTGGCAAGAGCAATAAGTTTCAAGAAATTTTGAACAGTATAAAACAAGTTTTTAATGAATTATAAAAATCAAGACTTCCGGAGGAAATAATGGAAAAATTCGTTACAATTGACCGCTCAGAGAAAATGTCGGCGATTCTAAAAGTTGTTGGTGTCGGCGGTGGAGGCTGCAACGCTATTGAATCTATGATTAAGCGTGGTTTAACAGGAGTTGAATATGTGGCGGTAAACACGGATGCACAGGTGTTGGAAGGGAATAATGCCCAAAAGAAAGTCCAAGTGGGAGTAAAAATAACTAAGGGTTTAGGAGCAGGGGCAGATCCCAACGTTGGACGAAAAGCTGTTGAGGAAGACAAAGAGAAGCTGACTGAAATATTGAGCGGAAGCGACATGGTCTTTGTTACATCCGGAATGGGCGGAGGAACCGGTACGGGGGGTGCGCCGGTGGTAGCCTCAATAGCAAAGAGTCTGGGAGCTCTTGTGGTGGGAGTGGTTACCAAACCATTCAGGTGGGAAGGTAAAATGAGAATGAAAAATGCAGAAGAAGGAATTCTTGAGTTAAAGAAGTATGTGGATAGTTTGATTGTTATTCCTAATGAGAGATTGTTAAGTATTGTTGATCCCAAAGCAAGTTTTAAAATTGCCTTTGATAAGCCCAACGAAGTTCTTTATGAGGCAACCAGAGGAATAGCAGATATTATAACTATTCAAGGTTTAATCAACGTTGATTTTGCCGATGTCCGAACGGTTATGAATCAGAGCGGAGTTGCGATGATGGGAACTGGTATGGCTAATGGCGAGAATCGCGTTATTGAAGCTGCACAGAAAGCTATTTCAAGTCCTCTTTTAGATGGTGTAAATATAAAAGGAGCAAAGAACATTCTGCTGAATGTAACCGGTTCAAGCGATATGTCGATTCAGGAGGTTATAGAAGGAAACAGTATTATTTATGATGCGGCCGGAGACGAAGCAAACGTTATTTTTGGTTGTGTTCAGAAGGAAGATATGAAAGACTACGTGTCCTATACTGTGATTGCTACCGGTTTTGATAGTTTCAAAAAAGGATATGAATCAACTCCGAAACCGGAAGTTAAGAAAGAGGGAGAGAGGATCTTCCCGGCAAGGAAAATTACTTCGGGATTTATCGCATCGAAAGGTATTGATGATTTAAGAGGTGAAGACCTTGCAACTCCTACTATTTTCAGAGTAATCGATGCAGCTAAAAAGAATGAGGCTGAGAAAGACAAAAAAAGTCTTGAAGATACGCTGAATGCAGGTTATAAGAGTGATAAAGTAAGAAATTTCAATGAGGATGAATCAAATCGTGCAAAAGTTAACAGTCACTATGATGACGAGGAAGACAGCTCATCATTCTTAAGAATGATAATGGATTAATTGAGGAAAATCTAGTGCTGATCTGATGGCGATTTTGGGAGGTAGAAAGACGGATTTAAATCCGTCTTTTTTTTAATTATTAAAAGGATGAAGTATGATAACATTTTTTGCGGTTTTCTTTTTAAGTTTTGCGTTAATTAGTTTCTACATACTTAGACGAATGTGGCAATCATTAGAGTCCACACCTAAGTGGTTTAGATACACAATGAGTGGATTATTCTTATTCATGGTGGTATCTTACCCGCTTGCAAAGGGGTTGCTTAATGGTCTGAATAATTTTGTTTACGATATTGTATTATATATCGGGGCATTTGGATTTGCTATAATTGTATATGCTTTGTTATTCTTATTTATTATTGATATTGGGAGATTTATACTTAAAAAAAGCGGGCAGTTTAAGAAACTTCAAAACAATTACCCCCGTAACAAACTGATTTCATTTATGATTACATTACTTCTGATTACGATCATTGTAACCGCAGGGGAAATTAATGCTGATGATATCATAGTAAATGAGATTCCAATTAAAATAAGTAAAAATGACGCACCATATAAAAATCTGAAGCTCGTATTTTTTTCCGATTTGCATTTGAGTCCCCTGAATGATGAAAGGCAGCTTGAAAAAATAATTAAACTCACTCAGGATTTAGATCCAGACATTATCATAATGGGGGGAGATATCGTTGATGACAACGAGGCAAATTTGTACAGGGATAATGTGCAAAAATTGCTGAAACAAATATCTGCACCTAAAGGAATTTATACAATCCTTGGAAATCACGAGTATATTGTAGAAGTGGAAAACTCAATTAAAATCCTTCAAAAATGTGGTGTGGAAATATTAAGAGATGAGAAAGTAATAATAGATGATTTCGTTCAGATAGTTGGAAGAGATGATCTGTCAAAAGAAAGATTCCGGGGGGAGAAGCGAAAAGAGCTGAGAGACTTATTAGCAGGATTAGACAGCAGTAAACCGGTTATTCTTGTTGATCATCAGCCTTACAATCTGAGAGATGTAACAAATTATAATGTGGATCTTCAGTTGTCCGGACATACTCATCACGGACAATTATTTCCGGGAAACCTGATAACAAGTATTATCTATGAAGTGAGTTACGGATTGAAGAAAATTGAGGATACATATTTCTACGTATCTTCCGGAGTGGGGACGTGGGGACCTCCGGTGAGAACAGGAAGTAAATCAGAGGTAGTACTTTTCAATATTGCTTTTGAGTAGAAAAAGCTCTCCCCAACAGAGGGGAGAGCACAAATTTATTCTTCTCTTACTGCATAAAATGCAGAAGCCTGAGCCAGTGGGGTTAAAAGAATTTCGTTTATATTGACATGAGGTGGACGAGTGGCACAGAAAAGAACTGCGTCTGCTATGTCTTCCGGTGTTAATGGTTGCAAACCCTTGTAAACATTCTTAGCTTTTTCTTCATCACCCCGAAATCTCACGATACTGAATTCAGTTTCAACCATACCGGGATCAACAGAGGATACACGGATTTTTTTATCAAGAGTATCGGCTCTGATTGCCTTGGAAATAGCATTAACGGCAAACTTTGTTGCGCAATAAATGTTTCCACCGATATAAACCTCCCGACCAGCTATAGAGCCAAGATTTATAATGTGCCCGCTTTCTCTTTTAATCATGTTGGGAAGAACTTCCTTTGTAATATATATAAGTCCTTTAATATTTGTGTCAAGAACTTGTTCCCAATCAGCCAAATCTGCATCCTGGAACTTATCGGTGCCAATTGCAAGTCCGGCATTGTTCACGAGTATATCCACATTTTTCCATTCTTCGGGGAGGGAGTTAAAAGCTTGCTTGACCTGGTCGAGTGAACGAATATCGAATATCAGTTTTTGTATTTCAATACCAAATTCTTTTTTTAGCTGATCGGAGAGTTCATCAATTCTGGTTTCCCTTCGGGCATTAAGAATTAGTTTTGCGCCCTGAGCGGCAAAAACATTTGCGCAAGCAGCACCTATTCCTGCTGAAGCACCGGTTATTAATACTATTTTATTTTTAAGATCAGTCATTTTTCCTATCCTTTGTTAAAGTTTGTTATCTTTCTATCCAGCTTTTTCTTTCTCTTGAGAAATCGGGAGCAATTACTTCGTAGGGATACTTTTTTGCAACTGGTTTAATCCAATGGATTTTTCCTAATTCCCGTCCAAACCATTTTGCGTTATTTGGAATATCTGAGGCGTATGAATCTAAATTAATTTGACAATCCTTTAAGTACGAAGCAAGGTTAAATCCTGCTGAGCCTCTGGGATTATAGTTAATCACTTCAATCCGTAGGGTGTTTTTCCCAACCTTCAGATAATCGAGAATATTGATCCATTTTGTTCTTTTATATTCTGTGTAAAGAGAGAGAGAACGTCTCACAAAAACTTCATCTACGAATTTATCATTAATAAATAACTTGGCGTGTGAATCCCCCATTAACTGAACAATTGCTTTGGTTGGGAGTTTATCCAGTCCAAATTCGGACATAAATTCGCTTTTAGAGGAAAGACTGTCATTATTGACCTTAACGTAAAGCCAGTCTGTTTTCAGAGAAGGATTGTAAGGGAATGATCCCGACCCAGTTTGAAGTTGATCCTTTACTTCCGAAAAATATGAAAACAGTCTGTCGAATTTATCTTCAATCATATAAAGGTTTTCGACTTTATAATAACGAAGCCAGAGAGACCTGTAAGATTGTTTGAGATTATTAATTTTCTCTATGTTTTTATCAATTACGGGAATCAGACTGATCCTCTGATCATTTGAAAGCTGTTTATATTCCCGTAGTTTTGCCTGAGTCTCCAGTTTAAGAGCAAAGAATGAGTTAAGGGAAGTATAGAATTCCAGGATCTCCAGGTGATCTTTATTCCTTGTTGCGCTTTGTTTAAGACTTGCTATATCTGAAAGAAGAGCAGGAACGGACATTGTCAGCCAGCTATATTTTGCAGCAGTACCGGGATTACTTTCCCACCAGGATGGATTACGTTGAGGGAGAAGAGGATGACGCCAGACCTCATGCCACATCATCTGATTTTGAGGATTTCCAAGAGTATTATAGATGCGGTAACCCTCCGAATTTTCAACACCAAAGAAATCGTTAAAATATTTTCCTGAGAAGGAATGTAAATC
>JAAYVN010000128.1 GCA_012517155.1 Ignavibacteriales bacterium
CTGGATAACTTTCAGAGGATGCAGGAGAGATACCTTGAATACAAGTTTAAGGAAACGCCCATTGTGCCAACGACACGGGGCGGGGTAATAAAAAAGGATACAATTAATAAGAAATAATATGTTTTGGCCACCGGAAAATTTCATACTTGAAGAGCTTGTCTGCAAACATGTGTTTGACAAGTGGGGTTATAACAGCTGGAGCTTCTTTGACGATCGGGCATTGAGGACAATAGACATTATCCGCCGAAGGCTTAATAAGCGTATGATAATTAACAACTGGAAGTGGGGAGGGGAATTTACTCAGCGGGGCCTGCGATGCAATCAGTGCCAGCTTGTCAAGGACAAGACAGAGGCAGGAATAGTCTATTGCACCCCGCACGTTCGGGGCATAGCATTTGACTTTGACGTCGAGGGCATGGTGGCCGAAGAAGTAAGACAATGGCTGATTAAGCATAAGGAAATACTTCCTGTGCCAATAAGATTAGAGGCAGGAGTAAATTGGGTGCATTTGGATATAGCGCCAGTGCCAACACTTGAGAAAATAACATTATTTAATCCATAGAACTGTGAAACTAAGCATTGAAAATCTGAACAAGCCTTCTGACCGCAAATGGAAAAGAGTGGCTGATTATCTTCTCTACACGGCACTGCCGGCAATCAACATTTTCTTTGTCACCCTTCAGCCGGTATCGGCGGAGTTCTCTCTTTGGGGTGCTGCGATATCATCTCTGTTAATAGCTCTGTTCAAGGGTATGACGAAATTTACCGCGGAGGAAGCATGAAGAAGATATATATTTACCTGATCGGGGCATTGCTTATTATGCTTGCCCTGCTTGCCTGGCAGAATAGCCACTTGCATAAGTTATACATCCGGGAGAAGATAGACAGAGAGAGGCTATTTGAAAACAATCTCCAGCTATTTTCTGAAAATCGCCGGCAGACAGAATTAATTTATACTAAGGATGAGTTTCTGAAGATAATGAGCGATTCATTGAAAAAAACATTGCGGGATCTGAAAATTAAACCTAAGACTGTAACGCAGATAATTGAGAAGACAATTATTCAAGAATTACATGATACAATTATTGTACCGGTTAAGGTCATCGGAAAGAATTGGTGGGAGATTAAAGATACCGGTCCCTGCTTTCTCTGGCAGGGGGAGGCGAGATTATTTGGCGATAGTCTTGCCGTTGACAGGACTGATTTTATTTATCAGAATAAGACAACTGATTATTACTATCGAAAATTGAAGGGGAGATTCTTATTTCTGAAATTCTACTCCCGCAATGAGATAGAGCATAAGACAGTTAGCGATTGTGGAGATACAATTGAGAGGGTGGTTCGGGTGGAGAGGCGTTAACGCCTGATGTGTTTTCATGGCTGGCCCCATCTTTAATAGGTGGGGCTTTTTTAACATTTTTTAACATAAATAATTTGGTGAATACAAATATATGTTGTATCTTTACACTGTTGAACAATAAAAAATAAAAGCCATGACTTACACACAAGCAACCAAAGTATTAAAAAGGCTCCAAAAGAGGGGCTATGTCCCCTATCATAGCGGCCTTGTGAAAACTGAAGTTCCCCGCCGTTGGGGAGGTAACACAACAGGGTGGAACTGGGGTGTCAACATAGACGGTGACGGCTCGCCCTCTCACCCTTTCGGTTGCCCAGTTATTATCTGGGATTACGAAGACTCTCTTAATTACTAAGCCTCGTGTGAATAAAACCAATATTTGAAGAATTATGAAACTTAATCTAAGGAAGATCCTCGCCCAGCATTACCTGCAAACCGGCGAGTATATCACCCAGGCTCAGATCGCCCGGGAGATAGTAAAATTGGGGCTGTATGCCTCCGAGCATAGCGCACAAAACATGTTACAGCGGTGGATCACCGGAAAGGCTGAACCACCGATAGAAGTCTTAAAATACTTGTCCGAGAAACTCGGACAAACTATTAACCAATTAATGGAAACTAATAATCAAATAATTGGAAACATTACTAAACTAAAATAAATCTTATGAAAGAATTAATAGAAATTCAGAAAAACCTGCGGGCTCCGAAGGCTCACAGGAATGAGTTCGGCGGATTTAATTACCGGTCTGCCGAGGACATTTTAGAGGCAGTTAAACCATTATTGGCAGAACACGGCTGCGTCCTGACATTAACCGATGAAATAGTACTTATCGGTGATCGTTATTATGTGAGAGCTACTGCGAGGATCTCTAATTCTGAAAAGGAGATAATAACCGTATCCGCCTATGCCCGGGAAGAAGCGCAGAAGAAGGGCATGGATGCTGCACAGATAACCGGGGCTGCTTCAAGTTATGCCCGAAAATATGCTCTTAATGGGCTATTCTGCATTGATGATACAAGAGACCCCGACGGCCAAGTCCCTGAAAAAACAAAAGAGGACATTCTAAAACAAATTGAAGACTGTAAGACAGTAGCCGACCTGCATGAGCTCTGGAATAGGATGGATGACAAAACAAGGCAGGAATATAAAGAAATTGTAAAACAACGTAAAAATCAATTATTATGAAATTAAAATATAGTCTTATTCAGTTTGATCCTGATGGTCATAGATATATTTCACCTGAAGGGAAAGAACTTCTCGGAGTTACCGGTCTTCTTTCACGGCAATTATTTGCCGGAAAATATGATGGCATTCCCAGGGAGATATTAAACAGAGCAGCCGACCATGGAAGTCTTGTTCATCGGGAAATTAATGACTTCATCACTTTAGGATTTACTCCAAAAACACCGGAAGCTCGAGAAGCTATAAAAGAATTTAATTCTGACACTTGCGCTGCATCAGAATATCTTGTCAGTGATGGAGAGAACTATGCCACAATGATTGACTTCGTTGATAAAGAATTTAACCTCTATGATTTTAAAACAACGGCAGTGCTTGACAAAGAATATGTCAGCTGGCAGCTATCTGTTTCGGCGTATCTTTTCAAATGTCAAAATGGCTTTGAGCCTAAAAACTTTTATGCTGTGCATCTTCGCGGTGATAAAATAGATGTTAAGCCCGTTGAAAAGAAGTCAGAGGAAGAAGTCCTTGAATTACTCGCATGCGACATTGCGGGAGAAAATTATCTTGAGAAAAAATCTTCTCTGATAAAAACTGATCTTCCCCTTGTTCAATTGAAACAACTTGAAAGTACTATCCTTGAAATAGAATTAGAATTAAAGTATTTTACAGACCTGCGGGAAGAACTTTTCCGGCAAATATACGACAAGATGGAAGAGAAGGATTTAAAGAAGATTGAGACAGATGAGCTCTTAATAACCCGGGTGCTGCCTGCAGAAAGTATATCTATTGACACCAAAAGACTAAAAGAAGAAATGCCGGAGGTTGCAAAACAATACGAAAAAGTTAGTCAAAGAAAAGGATATATTAAATTAACAATTAAAAAGTGAAATTATGAATTACGTAATCTTAGTAGGACGAGTGGGCGATCAGCCCAAAATCATTACCGAAAAGCCGGTGGCTAAATTTTCGCTGGCAACCAATGAATACTATAAAAACAAAGCAGGGGAAAATGTCACCGAAACAGAATGGCATAATGTTGTATTTTTCCAGTCGGTGGATTTTATCTCTAAAGCCGTTAATAAGGGCGATTTGGTCTTTGTCCAAGGCAAAATAGTTACCCGAACATGGAAGGATCAGAAAGGTGATCCGCACTGGGCCACGGAGATAGTTGGAAAGCAGATAGAGCTTCTTAAATCAAACACAAAGAAAGAAGAAGAGCCAGTATTCTAATTATGAAACTCTATTGTCAAAATACTATAACGGGGCTGGTGCCACTCTACCCGGCAGACTACGAGGAAAAGAAAAAACTTAAACTCGGCGTCGAATATGAGGTTGA
>JAAYVN010000129.1 GCA_012517155.1 Ignavibacteriales bacterium
AGGAAATAATAAAGATAATCATCATTGAGAATTGTTGATTTTATATTAAACTTAACGCAATTTTCTGTGAGATTTGCTCCATCTAATTCATTTGAGATTCTGCCTATAAAACCTATTGAACCAACAATAGATAGAATTACGCCACCTGCTCTTACTATATACCTTGAGATCTTCTTTTGAATATCCGAGGTAACAAAAAGCAACCCTTCCCTTTTAATCCATTTCGTCCGAAAATCCGTAACCCTTATATATGGATGACTGGTTTCATAATTTACAAGTAATTCTCCTTTAGGCAATCTTTTCCCTCCAGTTACTTCTGCAAGTTCTCCCAGTTTATATTCTTTCCACTCAGTCATGCTCATTTTGTATTTTTTATTTATCCTTAGGTTGTCTGAACCTTGATTAAAAGGATTGGAAGGATTTTCCTGATTGCTTTCATTTGTATCCTTGTATCCTTTAATCCTTTTAATCATGTGAATCAGGGTCATAATCAACAGCAGTTGCATATATGTCAGTTATCTTCTGGTAGAATCTTCTTTCGCTTGCCCGAATCTCGCGTATTTCTTCAAGCAAATGTTCATAATATTCTTTACTGAGAAAAGTACCGTTTTTTAACCGCTCCTTATCCAGCACATAACCCCGAATAGCAAAATCTCTCAAAACAGAAGTCGCCCATTGCCTGAATTGTGTGGCTTTCCGGGAATTTACACGGTAACCGACAGAAATAATTGCGTCTAAGTTGTAAAATGCAGTATCGTATTGTTTACCGTCAGGGGCAGTTGTAAAGAAATTCTTTACAACTGAATTTTCCTGTAGTTCTCCTTCCTCAAATATTTTTTTGAGATGCTGCCCGATATTTTGTTTTGAGCTGTCAAAAAGTACGGCTATCATTTTTTGTGTGAGCCAAACAGTATCATACTCCACCATAACTTCAATAGTGTTTTCGCCTGCTTGCGTTGTAAATATCAAAAACTCAGCAGTATTATTTCGTATTTTTAGTTTTTTAGCTTTCATTTTCCTTTTGTTTTTCTATGAAATCCTTTAATCCTTTTAATCATGTGAATCAAGGTTCAGACGGTTTAAATTTTTCGTTATTGCCCTGTTAAGCTCTGCCTCTTCGGCAATTTGCTTTTCCAGCTCTCCCTTCAGTGCTGCGAACCGTTCCTTAAAATCAAAATCATCCTCATCATCGGGCAATCCGACAAACCTTCCGGGTGTGATTACATAGTTCAGCGCGTTGACTTCCTCTAAGCTTACACTTTTGCAGAAACCGGGCTCGTCCTTGTAATTCGTGCTGCTCTTTCTCCAGTTGTGATATGTCTCTGCCACCTTCTGAATATCCTCATCCGTGAACTCGAGATTTTTCCTGGTTACAAGATGTCCGAGATTCCGCGCATCAATAAAGAGGATTTCCCGTTTCCTCTTTTGTTTGTTCCTCCTTAAAAACCAGAGGCAGGCGGGTATCTGGGTGTTAAGAAATAGCTTGGCGGGGAGATTAACTATACAGTCAATCAAATCATTCTCTATAAGCGATTTGCGGATTTCCCCTTCGTTGCTTGTTTTGGTGGTTAGTGAACCTTTGGCAAGTACAAATCCTGCCTGACCGTTTGGCGCCGTGTGATAAAGAAAGTGCTGAATCCAGGCATAGTTTGCATTTCCGGCAGGAGGCACGCCGTAAACCCAGCGGGCATCTTTCTGCAACAGGTCACCGCTCCAGTCGCTGTCGTTAAAAGGGGGATTGGCAATTATGTAATCGGCTTTGAGGTCTTTGTGCGCATCGTTAAGAAAGCTTCCTTCATTGTTCCATTTTACGTTGCTGCTGTCAATGCCCCGTATTGCCAGATTCATTTTTGCCAGGCGCCAGGTCGTCTGATTGCTTTCCTGTCCGTAAATTGAAATATGATCTGACGTGTTTAATGAAAGCCTATTATGATTGTTTTTTTTGTAATGATCCTGATGATGCTTAATAAATTTTTCGCTCTGAACAAACATTCCGCCGCTGCCGCAACAGGGATCGAACACCCGCCCCTCATAGGGTTCGAGCATCTCAACAAGCATTTTTACAACACTCCCCGGAGTGTAAAACTGCCCCCCTTTCTTTCCTTCGGCAAGGGCAAATTCACCAAGAAAGTATTCAAATACTTTCCCCAGCAGGTCTTTGCTTTTTGCTTCCAGGGTACCTAAAGTTGCGGTTCCGAATAAATCAACCAAACCGCCTAAACTTGTTTTATCTAATTTTTCCTGTGCGTAAACTTTTGGAAGGACTCCTTTGAGGGAGAGATTGTCTTTTTCGATTGCGTCCATGGCGTCGTCAATGACTTTGCCTATGGTGGGGAGTTTTGCCTTTGCCTGTATGTGGCTCCAGCGTGCCGCAGAAGGAACGAAGAAGACTTTTTCAGCAGTGTATTCGTCCTTGTTTTCGGGATCCGCTCCTTCATATTCCCCTTTCCCCTTTTTCAGATTACTGTAGAGTTCCTCAAATGCATCGGAGATGTATTTAAGAAATATTAAGCCCAGCACCACATGTTTGTATTCCGCAGCGTCCATGTTTTTTCTCAGTTTGTCCGCTGCTTTCCAGAGTTTTTTCTCCAGAGGTTCTTCAGTTACATTTTTCGCCATAAATGCACACCGTTCCCTATCGTGAAATAATTTATTTTGTTAAAATAGTATAAATATGTGACATAAACAAAAGGAAGCTTGTCTATCCGCTAACGCGGAAAAGGATTCGGGGAGGTCAATTTTTCTATTGATATTTATCCGCTAACGCGGAGAGGAAAGGTAAAGAATGTCTGATCCGACCCGTCGGAAGGATTCGAAAGATTAAGGTGACGGGTTCCTGGTGACGGGTGACGGGTGACGGGTGACTGGTGACTGGTGACTGGTCAAAAGTCATTAATCCGCCGAGGCGCCGTCATTCCGCCTCGGCGGAGTCATTTAGCTTCGCTGTCATTAATGGTCATTTATTGTAAAACAATCTTATAAAGTTTTACTCTGTGCTCTCTGTATTTTTATCTCTGTGGTCTCTGTGTGAAACTGTTCCATTTGCCTATGAACCTTGAAAGTAAATAGTAAACTGTGAATAGTGATGTGTATAAAAAAAGTCCGCCTTTGTGACGGACTTTGTTTCCCTTTTATGCTACGAATATTATTTCATTAACACTAATTTCTTCGTCTTTACGTAATCTCCCGCAATCAACCGATAGAAATATACACCGTTTGGCAAAGCACCGGCTCTGAATTCCAGACTGTAATATCCCGCCGGCTTCATCTCCCCGCTGAGAAGCGTGGATACTTTTTCTCCCGCAATGTTGAATATTTCCAGCGTCACTCTTGCGTCAGCCGGCAACTGATAGCTTATCACCGTTACCGGATTGAACGGATTCGGATAGTTCTGATTCAGTGCGAAACTCACCGGCAAGCCTGTCTCCGCTTCTGCTTCGCTGCTGTAACTGAAGTATCCGCTTGTTTCGGTTATTTTTAATCTGTACTTTAATTTCACCGTTTTGTTTACCGCATCGGTGTAACTGTATTCCCTCGGGGCGTTGGATGTTCCCCCTGCCGGTACAAAGGTAATTTTTTCCCACTCTCCGTATGCACCGCCGCTCCATACGCTCCGCTCCACTTCAAATCCGTAACAGGAGGTTTCGGTCTGCGTGATCCACCTCAGCATCACACTCCCCCCTTTTACCTGCGCATGGAAAAGCGACAGCTCAACGGGGAGCGGATTGTTCGAACAGCTCGTGACTGAACTATAATTGTTGTGTATGTCTTTTGCTCTTATAAAATAATATACCGAACCGGCCGGCGGATTTGTATCTGTGTAGGTGGTATCCTTAACAACGGCAACCATTGTCGCACCGGGAAGGCTGAATTCCGGGGTGTTGCTCCGGTATATGTAGTAGCCGTAAAGATCCGGTTCGCTGTTCCGCTTCCAGGTCAGCTTGTATTGTCCCCCGGTTGAGGAACCGTTGAAGCTCTCCACTGCGGAAGGGACAAGGTTGTCTATGCTCATCCCGCTCATTATGTTACTGCGCCAGAATTCCTTCGGGTCCGGAGTTTTGGCGGTAACCCGGAAAAAGGTGGTGCCGGAGTCGGCAAAGGTTTCGGACGTGAAAAGGTATCCGGTGTTATTCACAGGTTCAATGGTTGCAACGGTTTCCCAATAAAATCCGTTTACCATAGGTGGCTGACTTCTTTCCACTACATAACCGGTTACTTTGGATAGCTGCGGCGAGTCGAATGCACTGCGCGCGAATTTTACGGTTACACTCCCCCCCTGATCATCCGGAACATCCTTTACAAACATAATCCGCGGCTTTACCGGGGGTGCAGATGAGAGGTAGAGATAAACTTTCCCGGCATCGGCTGAAACGTCATCGTTATAAACAGCCCCGACTAAAATATCATCCAGCCCGTCGCCATTAACATCCCCCGCCCCTCCCACTGCGTAACCGAAGTAATCAACGTCCCTTTTTCCCATCAGAGTAATATCGCATGAAACCGGAAGCAGGGCTGAACCAAAATATATATATGCCTTCCCGGTATTTAATCCATTATATCTTCCGTTATGTGCACCCAGGATGTAATCGCTGAATCCGTCGCCGTTAACGTCAAAATTCCCTGCCACTGCCCGGCCCAGATACTCCTCCGATTCGCCGGCAATTACAATATCTGCCTCATCGTCCATGTTCAGTCCGCCGTAAAATATATACGCACACCCGGAGTTATTACCATTTCTGTTACTGTATTGCGCCCCGACAATCAGATCGGGAAAGCCGTCTCCGTTCACGTCTCCGGCAGAGGCAATGGATATACCAAAATCGTCACCATCCGCTTCAGCATTTAAGAACAGGTCAGCTGAAGAATTTAATGTTGCTCCGCCGTAATAAAGCAATACTGTTCCCCCTGCTATACCGTCATATGAATTGTTAGGCGCACTTACAAAAATATCGCTGTAACCGTCCTTATTTACATCTGCGGTGGCAATCTTATCACCAAACCTATCCCCCGCGGCGGGGCTTAACTGTCTTGTCCTGAATACTGTTTACAGATAACTTGAACCTAACCCATGGAGGGCGTAGCCCGGAATGGGTTAGGTTCGCTTATTAATTTCGTTCCCGCCTCATAAACCTGTGATGGCGTTCTAAGATTTAGACTCCAGTGCGGTCGCATTTCATTATATATCAATACCGCCATATAGACAGCTTCTTTTGCTTCATCAAATGTAGTAAATTTTCTTCTTAAATTAAACTCTCTTTTTAATGTCCTGTTTAATCTCTCTATATGCGCTGCATCTGTTGGTGTTCCTTTACGACTCATACTTCCTATCATTCCAAATGATTTGCTTACCTCTCCATATACTTTACTTCCGTATTGACTTCCCTGGTCACTGTGATGGATGCTCTCCTGCAAATTATGTCCGCTCTCTTTCTCTGCTTCTCTGAGTGCTTTTACCACTTCACTCGCACTCCAGTTTGTTGTTAGTTCCCATCCCAGTATCTTTCGTGAGTATACATCCATGCATATTGCCAGTGGTTTATATCCTTCTTTTACTCTTATTGCGGTTATATCACTTTCTATTACCTCATTGATATGTGTGATATCTTTGTTCTTCTTCAAATTTGGATATACCGTCCTTGTATCCCTCGAATTCGTCCCGGGGCCTCTTTTCCTTGATATTCTCTTGTTTAGCAGCCCGTTTTCTCTCAGTATTCTCAAAAACTTATCCCTCCCTATTCCTAAGAGTTCATTTTCCTTATCGCCCCCCTTGATCATTGAAAACATCTTCTTTCCTCCGATTCCGGGCATTAATGTTCTGATTCTTTTCATCTGCTCGATTAGTCGTTTTTCGTTTTCTTCTCTTCGCTTTGCTCTTTTATTATACTGGTAGTATCCTTGTCTTGTGATTCCGAATACAGCACAGATTTTAGAAATGGTATATCTTTTTCCGTCACCTCTTCTGGCCTTTTCCCTAAGTATTCCGATAGTCTCTGAACGATCTTTTTTTTTACTGCCGGATCTCGGAAATATTCCGATACTTCGATAAGTTTTTTATACAAGTTTAGTTCTGCTTTTGTTTCCTGAAGTTCTTTCTCCAGCCCACTCTCTATTCTCTTTTTTTTCATATCGTCATAAATCTCATTGTTTTTGACCTGACAATTTGCATATTTTTTTCGCCATTTGCTAATTGTCATCTTTCCTCCTATTCCATATTTTCTTTTCGCTTCTTCTATCCCAATTTCCCCTTTCTCGATCTGTTTGAGCAGTCCTTTCTTAAATTCTTCCGGATATTGGTTGATTTCTCTGATCATTCTTTTGTCCTTTCGTCTTCTTTTTGTCAACTTATTTCAGGACAATACAAACTCCTGCAGGGTTAAATCTAAAACATCATTCATTGAAGCACCCCCCAGATAAACGTATGCTCTGCCTGTGGATGATGTGCTGTAAATGGCACCGACTATTACATCCGAGTAACCATCCCCGTTTACATCTCCGGAACAATTGACGGAGTAGCCGAACAATGCATTCGCTTCCCCTGATGAGAGGGTCAGGTCGGGGGTGTTATCGAGTGCCGGACCGCCAAAATAGACATAGACATAGCCTATGGTACCACCGCTTGATGTGCCCGGGACCCCAATAACGAAATCCGGATAACCGTCACCGTTAAGGTCGCCGCCGGAGGCTAAGCTGTGTCCCAGGTAGCCGGAGGCAACGGTTCCGGAAAAAGTAATATCCGGGGTATTGTCAAGATAGCTCCCCCCGTAATGGAGAAATGCCTGACCATATCCGTAAGTGACTTCCTTTGATTCTTTAGCTCCGATAAGTATATCATCATATCCGTCACCGTTAACATCCCCTGCAGAGAGAACGGGATTTCCATAATGGAATGAACCCGATCCTCTGAAGAAATATTCATCCGGTATATCCACCCCTGAAAGTGAATTTGTGTAAAGATAAGCTCTGCCCGAACTCCCCCCGTTGAGGTTATTACCAATTGCCCCGCAAATAATATCTGAGAGCCCATCCCCGTTTACATCCCCCGCACAGGCAACGGAATTACCAAATGATTCACCGCCGGATTCACCGCTAAGAATAATATCGGGAATATTATCCAGAGCCTCTCCTCCGAAAAGGACATAAGCACGTCCGGCATTCGTGCCGGTTCCGTCATTATTTCGTGCACCAATAATCACATCGGAGTAACCATCCCCGTTAATATCCCCCGCTGATGAAACTGACTCCCCCAGAAACTCAGAGCTAGTTTCTCCCAAAAGATATACGGGATCATTACCGGCTGCATCTCCGCCAAAAAATACTCCCGCCATACCGGAGGAGGTATTCCCTCCTGAATCATAGTACATTGACCCGATAATCACATCCGAGAAACCGTCGCCGTTTACATCTCCCGCATCTGCAACACTGTATCCAAAAAAATCTGATTCATAGTAGCCGTTGAACCGGTAATCAAATGTATTGTCCATTGATGTCCCCCCTAAAAAAATAAAAGCGCTGCCGCAATTGGGGGGCAAGAGGGCGTCGTCTGCATAAATGGCGCCAACAATAACATCCGAAAAACCATCGCCGTTAAAATCGCCTGCGGAGGAGACAGAATATCCAAACAAATCCCCTGCGTTTGCTCCGTCAAGAAAAATATCCGCAATGGCATTAACCGTGCTGCCGCCAAAAAAGATATATGCCCTCCCCGCATTTGACCCGGTGTGGTCGTTATTAGATGCACCGGCAATTACATCGGAATATCCGTCCCCGTTAACATCTCCCGCGCCGGAAACCGAGGTAGCGAAGTAGTCCCCTGCTGCCTCCCCCACCATAGTAACGTCCGGTGTATTATTCATTAATGTCCCCCCAAAGTAAATATAAGCTTTCCCTTTGTTTGAGTTTGAACGGGGCGCTCCGACAATAACATCGGCAAAACCATCGCCGTTAACATCCCCGGCGCCCGATACCGAATTTCCGAAATTTCCGTTTTCAGTACCGGTCATAATTACGTCCGGAAGGTAGTCCATCACAGCTCCCCCGTAAAAGATATATGCTGCGCCAAAATCTGTCCCCGCAAGATCGTTGTCATAAGCACCAATTATTATATCCCCGTAACCATCCCCGTTAACATCTCCTGCACCGGCTACGCAGCTTCCGAAATAGTCCCCCGCCGCTCTGCCTGAAAAGAATTTTGCCTGCAGGGCGTTTATTTCATGGGGTTTTGGATTAATTATGTTTGATGGATTTGGAGGGGTGCTTGATGTGGGTTGAAAGTGTTTTTGTATCTGACCCGAAGGGTCGTATATTAAGGGTTGAGCAACTGCTGAGTGAAAAAGTAAGAAAAGATAAACAATAAAAAGGTATCTGAACGGATTCATGGCATACTCCGTTAATTGTTAAAAATTCCTGGTGAGAATGTAGTAAAATATATTGTTGAAACAAAGAAATATTTTCGGCTTTGTGCCGGAATTTGTAACGTTTGTAACGGGGAAATCAAGGTAGAGGTAGAGGTGAGCAGTAATCCGCCTGCGGCGGAACGCCAAGTAAAAACAATCACTGTGAATGAAAGTACTCATTGCAACAGCCTGCGCAGCGGATTTCCCCCCTTTTTCTAAAGGTGGGATTAAGGGGGGTTAATGGGGTGTGTTGAATGAATGAATGTATGGATGAATGGTCCAGGGTCAAAGGTCGAAGGTCGGGCAAAGGTTTATTTGTTTATTTGTTTAGTTGTTGAGGTGTTGAGGTGTTAAGTAGTCATTAATGGTTATTTATTGTTCTTAACCCTCCCCGTCCCTCCCTTTATAAAAAGGGAGGGGGAACGCAATTATATATTTTAGAAATCCGCCCCAGTCGAAGTAGTGGGTATGGATTTTCCCCCCTCCGCCGAGGCGGAAATTAAAGGGGGGATTTAATCCGACACAGTCGGAGGAGGGGGAACGCAATTATATATTTTAGAAATCCGACTCAGTCGGAGGAGTCATTTAGCTTCGCTGTCATTAATGGTCATTCAGCTTCGCTGTCATTAATAGTCATTAATAGTCATTTATTGTAAAACAATCTTATAAAGTTTTTCTTTGCGTGACTCCATGTGAAACTCTGCGTACTTAGCGGTTAAAAGTATGCATTTGCCGACGGAAAAAGGTTGATTTGTTTAGTTGTTTAACCCTCCTTTCGAACCATTACCCGCTTGTTTTTGTTTCTTCATGTGTATGATTTATGAGGTGTAATGGAGTTTAATAAAAAACAAGGCCGCTTCCTGCACGAGGTGATCTCCCGCTGGGAAACCTCCGGTGTGGTTACCCCGGAACAGGCACAGTCCCTCCGCCAAAGCTTCCTGGTTAAACCATTCGACTGGAAACGGCTTGCAAAGTATTCCTTCTGGCTCGCCATCGCGTGCGGAATTATCGCCGTTCAGGCACTCGTAACTGACAGATCGCTTATTGAACTGGTGGAGAAGATATTTACTTCCTTTGATGCGGGTCTTTCCATCTCCTTCGCCCTGCTCGCCGCATTGATGTATTTCCTCGGCTACCGCCGCCGTCTCAAAAAACCGGGAAAGGTGTTCAGCAATGAGTTCATTATCTTCGCCGGAGTATTGTTTACCGCGGGTGCAGTGGGTTATCTCGGGAAGATGCTTGATACCGGCAGTGGTCATTTTTCCTGGCTTTTCCTCCTTTCGTTTCTGCTTTACGGAATTATCGGAATATGGCTGAAGTCCGGGCTTGTCTGGATATTCGCAATCGTTGCCCTGGGTAACTGGTTCGGAACGGAGACGGGCTATCTCTCCGGCTGGGGGGCTTATTTCCTGGGAATGAATTATCCGCTCCGCTTCATCCTCTTCGGTGCGGTGCTAATCGGCACAAGCTTTTACTTCGTTACGAATAAACGCCTGGCGATGTTCCAAAAATCAACTTACGTTCTCGGACTTCTGTACTTCTTTATCGCACTCTGGATGCTTTCGATTTTCGGGAATTACGGCGATCTGGAGGAGTGGTGGAAGGTGAAGCAGACGGAGTTGTTTTACTGGGGGATAATATTCGGTCTGGCGGCACTGGGGGCTATTTATTACGGTTTGAAGCGGGATGATCCGGTCTCGAAGGGCTTCGGGATAACCTTCATCTTTATTAATCTCTATACAAGGTATTTTGAATATTTCTGGGAGTCGTCCGAGAAGGTGTTCTTCTTTGCCGTGCTGGGTATTTCCTTCTGGCTGATCGGCTGGAAAGCGGAGAAAATCTGGAAGGGAAATACAAAAGAATAAAACCGGAGATGAAGAGGGAAGACGAAAGAGCAAGGCAGAGGTGAACAGTGAACAGTGATCCGCCTGCGCAGGGTGTTGCAGATTTGGTTTTATACGATAAAATACAAGTTAACGAATGAGGGAAAAAAATATCAAATAAAGATAAAAAAGTACTTGACAAGGGGAAAGGATTTAAATATATTGTACCCATTAAAAG
>JAAYVN010000130.1 GCA_012517155.1 Ignavibacteriales bacterium
CTGAAATGTGATTTTATTGCGTCCAGCGTCCAATGGAATAGAAGATTCGAGGAAGGTAACAATCCGCATGTATTGGACCGCCAAAGCGGCGCAAAGTTCTTCCTTCCTCCGCCCTGGCAGATTTCCTTCGACGAGTCGAAATATCTTCCCTCGTTATGAACGTTATGTATACTATTTCATCAGTTCTATTTTTAGCGAGTTTATTACTTCCAGCCCATCGCTTTGACGGTATGAAAAGCGGACAATATACACTCCGGTTGCAAGATTTTTTCCTGAGAAATTAACTTTATATTTTCCCGGTCGCTGTTCTTCATTCAGAAGCTCTGCAATTTCTCTCCCCAGGACGTCATATACTTTTAATGTTACAAAACTGTTTACAGGTAACTGATAACTGATTACTGTCTCGGGATTAAAAGGATTCGGATAGGCGGAGAGTAACTGAAAGCTTCCCGGTTTTTCATTATCCTTATCTTCAACTTTTGTTATTGGGACATGTACACTCGTATCACCAAGAAATATTTTCACCCATCCCGGCTCATAGTTGTCCTCAAAAGTTCTCCCCATAAAAACATCATCTGCCCCGTCCCCGTTTACATCTCCAATATTCCCTCCCTGTTCTCCGTCAAAATAATCTTCCGGGTACCACTGCTTTACCGGGTATTCTTCAAAACTACTTGAGCCCAACCATAATGATATTCTATGATTGGCTATCCCGAACATCTTCATAAGCAAATCCGGTACCCCGTCTCCATTTCCATCAAAATCTTCTGCCACCTCGGTCGTTATATATATGTTTGCTGTGTTTATTGTCTTCTTGATCGTTGTATCAATCGGGAATCCCCCCTTCCAAAATGCTGCTTTATGGTAGTATGGTTCACCATAATATTTGACAATTATTTCAGGTTTCCCATCCATAGTTATGTCCCTGAAATATATTGATGCTCGTAAAATGTCATCACCATTATTACTCGGGTATCCCTTTACCTCTTGACTCCATTCTGTAATGTCCCAATTGGGATTTCCCAAATAAATACGATTAAAATAATAAATTATATAATCGCTAGAGTCCTGATAACCATAAACAATTAAATCTGATAGTCCATCCATGTTAAGATCCCGTACTTTTACGTTTTCTAAACGTATTCTTGTAACCGGATCTCCCTCTAGTATCTTGAATGGTATCGTTTCGATCAAACCGTTAACAATTCGATGAAAATAGAGTGCGCCGAACTGAAGCGATGAGTTTTTCATATTTACATCCCAGACGACAAGTTCATCATTTCCATCACCATCAAAATCCGGAATTATTTCGACTTTAAGACCCCATCCGATTGAAGCTCCAGCAACATCCGGATATTTGACAATTTGATCAGGGATACTATCCAACCCGGGGCCCCCATGATATAATAATATAACGGCACCATAGTGACTTGAGTAGATTGAGAACAGCAGGTCCTCATACCCGTCTTTGTCAACATCCCAAGTAAATAATTTTCTAGGACGTATGTTGCCAAAGGCTAGAGAAAACTTATAATAAGGCACAGTGTCAATAACGGAATCTCCGTGGAAGAAGTATAAGGTATAGAGTGTGTCGAGGCGATAATTACCCTCACAAATCACATAGTCATCATATCCGTCATCATTCTGATCACGAAGAGTCACCACACTCTCTTCCCCGTCATATGCTGGTCTGATGTTTATTTTTCCGTAATAACCATCAAACTGGGAATAAATAGATACGGAAAAAACAACCTGTATTAGAAAACTGATGATAATTATTTTTTTCATTTTATTTGCCTAATGTTTCTTATTGATTTGTAATCAATTGTATATTCTTTTGATTGTACCTGAGAGTATGGAAATTCAATTATTTACAGGGAATAATGTAGCTTTTATTTTAGTTAATGTCAATAGGGAAAACCCTTATATATATATATATATATCGTTTTTAGCGATTTTTCGATACCAGGGTTTTTCCGTAATCACAACCGGAACTTCTAGAAAATATTCAGAAAGTTCTCACGCTCAAACTCCCCAAACTCTTAAAAACAGTATTCCGCATTTTATCCGTGAAAATCCGCTTAATCCGCGTCATCTGTGTTCTATTCAACAATCAATGACCATTAATGACAGCAAAGCGTAATGACCATTAATGACTCTGAATTATCTCAACTGTCTTTTATCCGTTATAAACGTTAAAAACGTTACGAAC
>JAAYVN010000131.1 GCA_012517155.1 Ignavibacteriales bacterium
CAGGTAGATTTAAGAGGTGGTATCGATGAACCCAAAAGAAGTAATCGACAGATACCGTTAAAATTTCAGACAAGAGGCACAATTGCCAATCCTCCGGAAATAACCTCCCTGAGAAAAGTCTGGCAGCTAGATCCCACATTGATTGGAAACAGAAACGTTCTTATATTTGCTCCTTACGAAAACGCATTTGCTCCCAATAATGAAGGAGATAAAATTAAAGCAATCTTGAACAGTTCAGAGTTTGAATTTTCTATTGATCATTACAGGAATGCAGACGCTACTGTTGCTGTATTATACAACCTCACTAATTATGGTTATGTGGTTCTTGCCACACACGGAACTGGTGGTACTACTTTCCTCACCGGAGAGAAAGCAGACACAAATTCAAATATTTGGAAGACCAAATATAAAGCACTGGTGGCAGCTCAAAAACTGGCTGTTTTCAAAAACGTTGTTATAGGAAAAAATGGGGCTGAAAAGATTCGTGAGGATGTTTATGGAGTTAGACATACATTTATTAGTGATCTGACCGGTACATTTCCGAATAGCGTAATTTTGAACAATTCTTGTGAGAGTAATAAGACGGCAAGCTTGTCTGCAGCATTTACGGGAAAAGGAGCAAAAACCTACTATGGCTATAGCAAGATAGTTAGTAGTCGTTTCTGCGTTATTAATGCAGACACATTGACAAAACGACTTGCAAAAGACCTCAAAACTACTGCTGAAGCATTCATGTCGGGTAATGATCCCTATTCAACGCATAATGCGGCTTTTCAGATGGTTGGTGCCAACGATGTTCACTATCCCGATGAACTAATAAATGGCGACTTTGAATTTGGTAAAATAGATGGGTGGACAAAATCAGGAGATGGTAGAGTTATCTCCAGTCTCGGAACGCAAAGTCCTGCCGGCGGTTCATATATGGGTATTATTTCAACCGGATTGGGGTATACAACCGCAACCGGTAGTATTTTCCAGACATTTACTGTAAATCAGAATCAGAGCACTTTGACAATAAAGTGGAATTTCATGTCAGAAGAATTTTTGGAATACATTTCTTCTACCTACCAGGATTATTTTAGGATAACGATAAAGGATAAAGACGGAAATGTCACGACTCTGTTCAGTAATACTATTGATGGGATTGCAGGTTTATTTGGGGCAACCAAAGAATCACCTGGGCAGTTAATTGCAGTTTCTCCGGGAATAGTGTTTGACCAGGGGGGTGTTTATATGACTGGTTGGCAAACAAGTACATTTGATATATCGGCTTTCAAAGGAAAAAGGATAACCCTGATCCTCGCAGCCGGTGATGTGGGCGATAGTATTTATGATACTGCAATACTGCTTGATGATATTTCAGTTAAATGATTAAATCATTTGGAGTGATTTGAGTGAAGCTTTGGATTTTCATATTAAGTCTTTTATTGATCAATTGTCATGATAAAACCAGTTATATGAATGTGATATATTATAAAGATGGTAAAAGTACTAAAATAGATTTGAAAAAACTTGATCTCAAATCGCTCCATTCCGATCTTAAAAAACTAGTGGAAGGTATAACTGAGGATTTAAGAATAGTCACGGATGAAGAAAGATTAAATGAAATAAGATCAGAAGATGAGATTATTGAGATCTTGTTTAATGAAAAACAATCTGTAATGAATCCCGCAAACGGGGAGATTGTTTTTGATAAAATTCTCATACCAATATCCGGGGATTTTTCAACAACTGAGGATGTCTCCGATGGAGTTGTCTTCATTGGTTTGCATCAATATGATGCTGCTCCATATCTTCTCCCCGGTGGCCGGCAAATAATTCTTTCAGTACGGAAGAAAATCATCGGTTATTAAATAGAAATGTGGCAGGTATCTGCCACATTTTTTTTATTATTAATTATTAAATTCGTTTTTATTTCAACAGAATTAATTTCTTAATACTAGTAAACTCATCTGTTGCAAGTTTGTAGAAATAAATTCCACTTGCAAGACTGGCACCGTTAAAATTTATTGTATAAACGCCGCTTGATTGATTCTCATTAACTGGCTCGGTAACCTGATTCCCTAAAGCATCAAATACAGTCAGCTTCACTAAGCAATCTTTGCCTAGCCTGTAGCTTATTGATGTTACCGGGTTAAATGGATTTGGATAATTCTGGAATAACTCGAAAAACTGAGGAGAAATAAAATTAATTTCTTTTTCTGCAACAATCCTGCTTTCTCCGTTATAGTCATGTTGAACTAGTCTATAAATTAGAATTCCCGGATTTTCTGGTGTATCAGAGAACGAATAATTGTGAACTTCCTGAGTAGTCCCACTTCCATATACATTCCCAACTAGTCCCCATTCACTATCATATTTTGTTCTTTTCTCGATTGAAAAATGACTGTTGTTTTTTTCAGAAACAGTTGACCATGAGATAAGAATATTATCTCCGTCAGAAGATACATTAAATGATTGTAACTCTATGGGAATGAACTGGGAAAAAGGCATAAAAAATACACTTCCTCTTAATGGATCATCTGTCTTGTGCATGATATGTCCATCTACTGATATCGAGTCATAAACTCTCCAGTCATTATTTTGAGCATATATATCATTACTGCAGTTATTATACAAATCATAAATATTTGTTCCCTGGACATTGTTATAGATCATATTAAATCCGTCATCATCAGTTGAAGCATTATTCAGATTTCCTATATTAGGCTGTGGGCCTGCTTGTATTGTAGTTCCATTCTGAATTGTAATTCCCCACCAGTTACCATAAATCTCGTTATGTGCAATTACCGGTGTATTTGCAGAATTTCCATTTACGTTTATTCCGCTTCCTGTTGTCATGGGATCAGGATTAATTTTATTATTATAAATGCGATTATGATGAACATAACAACTGATTGTTCCACCCCCAAGAGTTATTCCAAAGCTGTTATTAAATATTTCATTGAATGCTATTTCGGAAGTCGATCCCGATCCTCCTAAAAGAGCGGAAATGCTTATTCCGCCTGTTCTGTTATTCCATCCGCCATATATTCTGTTATATTTAATAGTGGGCGAATTTATTCCTTGGGTTCCAATACTTATCTGGTTCTTCGGTGAAGTATTCTGGGTATTATTGTTTACAAGTTCATTATGTTCAATAACCGGAGATGAACCCAGCGTCATAGTGATTCCATATTCATAAGATCGCTCAATTTTATTGCCGGATATCAAAGGACTTGATGAGCTAAGATTAACTCCTCTTCTGCATTTATACAAATAATTGTTTTCAAGTGACGGGCTTGCATCAACACAACGGAGTCCATAGTAGGCATATTCAATTTTTGTGAATTTTATTTTACAAAGTGAATCAATACTGGTATCGTTAAATCTGAAACCCATATAAGCTCCCGTTGAATCAGGGGTGCTTGATGTAAAAGTAATAATATTTTGTTCAGTTCCAACTGCAGAAAAAACACCGTTTGTTTCAAAACCAGCTGTTGGTGATGTGAAATTTATTATAGAACCAGGTAGTACGGTTATCTTATCACTAGCTGAGACTGTAACTAAAGCGTTAATTGTATAATTAGGAAAACTTCCGGTAACTGTTCCGGTTGAATTTGCTACTAACGAGTCTGGTGTCCAGCTTACTCCTAAATTAGGAGTAGTATATTGAGCGAATACAACTTGTAATGTTAAAAAAAAGTAAATTATAAATTTCATTTTTCGCCTTTAAGTTATTATTATTTTATTCGAAATTTCATTTTTATCATCAGGTTTTATAGGAAAATTATTTTCCAGAATTTCCCCAATAATCGATACAGATTTAACTAATCCTTCTGCAAACATTCCTTGGGAAAAGTTTGTTTTAATAGTTTCGGTTACGCTAGTCCATGTTTCCTGCGAGAACACTTGGTTAATTGCATTGTCAGCAAGAACATAAAATTTTCTCTCTTCAAATAGTATGAATATTAAAATACCCGTTTTATCCTTCGTTCTGTCTGCACCAAGTCGATAAAACTCTTTCTTAGCGTAAAAATCAATTCCGGATCTTGGATGTAGCAAACGGTTTAGGATCGAAATGTTTCTTTTAATAGAAAGCACTATTTCTGCAGAAGTTAGTTTTTCTCGATTTCTGATCTCATCTGAAATTAATATGAGATCATCATCATCAAGGTAGTTGTAAATGTAGTCAACAGACATGATTTATGTTGCAAATATATTATTATTAATAATTCTAATTTAATAAAAAAAATGGAATCATTTTTCATACATTATGGTTATTTTTAATGGTGAAATTAATAAATTTTTGAGAATAGCCCAATGTTCAATCAAAAAGCCATTATCGCTCTCAGCGGTGGTCTGGATAGTTGTGTGACTGCAGCCATTGCATCTGAAAATTATGAATTGGCCTTAGCTCATTTTAATTATGGGCAAAGAACTGAAGAAAGAGAACTTAAAGCCTTTAATGATATAGCAGATTTCTACAATGTTAAGGAACGGTTAATAGTTGATTTTACTCATTTCCCTAAAATTGGCGGATCTTCGCTAACGGATTATAATATTCCTGTTCCTGAAGGGAACGCACAAAACTTATCAATTCCCAATACATATGTTCCCTTTAGAAATGCTAATATTCTTTCGGCATGCGTTAGCTGGGCTGAAATAATATTTGCAGAAAAAATCTTTATTGGCGCAGTGCATGAAGATTCATCTGGATATCCTGACTGTAAACCTTCTTTCTTTAATAATTTCAATGCCCTGATTAAAGAGGGTACAAAAAGAGAAATTTCCATTGTTGTGGAAACACCTGTCATTGGAATGTCAAAAGCCGAGATTGTCAAAAAGGGTATTGAACTAAATGCTCCTATGCATTTGACTTGGAGT
This sequence comes from Ignavibacteriales bacterium, assembly GCA_012517155.1. GTDB lineage: Bacteria > Bacteroidota > Ignavibacteria > Ignavibacteriales > Ignavibacteriaceae > JAAYVN01. The sequence goes on from JAAYVN010000131.1 coordinate 4,867, forward strand.
TGTTACCAAAACAGTGAAAAAGCTTGCGGAATTTGCGATAGTTGTCTATTGAGGTTAAAGGGATTTCAAAATGCAGGTTACATCGATCCAATAGAATATATGATAGATATCAAAATTTAGGAGTCACTATGTCTGAGAAAATAAAACTTTTAGAAACTTTTGAAAACCAGTATCCTGATAGAGACTATCTGATAATCCATTCTTTTCCGGAGTTTACTTCTGTCTGCCCCAAAACCGGATATCCTGACTTTGCAGAACTAGTACTTGAGTATATTCCCTTAAAATTGTGTGTGGAACTCAAATCTCTGAAACTTTATTACTTTGCTTACCGTAATGATGGGATATTTTACGAAAGTGTTACTAATAAAATACTAGACGATCTTGTTGAAGTATGTAAACCAAAATATATGAAACTTACGGCTAATTTTAATGTCCGTGGAGGGATTTCCTCGAAAATAGTTGTCGAATATAGCAGCAAGTAACTGGTAAAATGAAAACCTTGCCCGAAATTAAGCGCTATTTTATTGAACTTCAAGAGGCTCTTTTTAAAACTGAAGATATTCTTGATAATTCCTTTCAGTTTTCAGTAAAATATAGTATCGAAATCGAAAATATTATTAGAGAATTGGTATCTCCGGAGTTAAAAGATATCGTCATCTCATCATGCGGAAGTTTTAGCAGAAGGGAATTATCTCCATATTCCGATATTGACATTATGTTCATAATTCCGCAGGGAGGAAATTTCTATAAAGAAATTCAAAACTTTGTTACCAGTCTGTGGGATGTTGGAATGGAAGTTTCTCACACAATTAGGGAAACCAGCGATATAAAAAAATTTTTTCATGAAGATCTTCACACATTCACTCAGTTTTTTGAAATAAGATTTATTGCAGGCTCACATAAACTTTTTCTTGAGTGGAAAAATGAAATCTTTCGCTTCCTGGAACCCTCTCTCCACGGACGGATCATTGGCGAGTTATTGGATGATAGTGACCTGCGTTATAAAAAATATGGAAGTAGTCCAAAGGTTATTGAACCAAATGTAAAATTATCTGCTGGAGGTCTTCGGGATCTTCAGTTAATTGAATGGATATATATTATAAAAACCGGGGAACTTCTTAACAAACAAGTAGAAGCTACACAAGCTGAAATATTTATTGACATTATTCAAAGGGATAATCTCACTTCTGTTGGCGAATGTAATCGTCTGCTGAACGGTTATAGTTACATCCTGGGTATTAGACATCTTTTACACCTTCTTCACGGACAAAAGAATGACAGACTTGAATTCGATGATCAGGTTAAAATTTCAAAAATGCTTCATCTTAAAAAAGATGGTTACAGAAAACTAATGAAAAACTATTTTGAAGCTTCGAATGTAATTCGTCGCTTCACTGAGTCTTATTCAAAATCTGCTCAGAGTTCTTTGCCCAGTTCTTTGCCTGATATAATCGCTATTGAACTTGACGAAGAGTTTTACATTAAAGGTAAGACAATTTACTATAAGGGACCTCCCTTGAAAATGTCTAGTATTCTTAGAGGTTTTTATTACCGTGGATTTCATTCTGCTTATTTTGACGAAAAACTCCGAATGCAGATAATTGAAACTCTGGATGATATTTCGGACGAAGGCGAGCAGGAATCATCTGTATTCTTTCGGGAAATTTTAAAACTTTCCGGGAATGTTGGGATAACTTTGTCAGTTATGAATGAACTGGGTGTACTTGAAAAGTTTCTTCCTGAATTTGGTGAAATGGTCGGTTTCATTCAACATGGAGTCTATCACTCATATACTGCTGATGAACATACTCTGATAACCATACAAAATGTTGAATCTCTTGCTAATGAGATCAGCGACTTGGGTAGAATCTATAACTCCATCACGAGAAAGGAAATATTAAATCTTGCTCTGCTTTTTCATGATATTGCAAAACCGATCAATCTTACCGGTCATGAAATTATTGGTGCGGAAATAGCTAGCTCAGTTCTCTATCGACTCGGATATAGCGATGAGGAAATTGATAATGTTGTTTTTCTTGTCCGTAATCATCTTTTTATGGAACAAATAGCCTTCAGACGTAATCTTAATGAGCCGGATACACTTAACAATTTTATTTCCCGCATAAAAAATTCAGAACAGCTTAATATGCTTTATCTTCTGACATATGCGGATTTATCTGCTGTTAATCCGGCACTCATGACTACCTGGAAAAAAGATCTGCTAAGAGAATTATATGAGAAAGCAATTGTCATTCTTACTGAACAAATATCTGCTGAAGATCTCCTTTATAACAGCTCCAACGATCATTCGCTGAATATTATTAAAAAAAGTTCATTCATCTCAGAAGATGATATTCGGGAACATATGGAATCCATCAATGATAACAATAATTATTTCGCAAATTTTTCTGGCGAGGAAATTGCAAAACATATAGAGCAGATTAACTCCGGTGCTCCGGTCTCTGTTATTTTTAATGAATCTGAAAATTTTACTAATATTACAGTTATTACTATTGATACTCCTTTTCTCCTGTCCAAACTTTGCGGTGTTTTATCAATAAACGATCTGAATATCCACGATGCAAAGGTATTTACTCGTAAAGATGGAATTGTAATAGATAGTTTTAATGTTACAGATTTCAGAACCCACACAAAAGTGGAAAGAGAAAGATATCCTCAGATTCTTGATTCTTTTAATATGATTGTTTCTGGACTCCTTCAGATTAATACTGAAATTAGTAAAATGAAATCCAAATGGTGGCGTATTGAAACCAGGTTTTTTAAAAGACCCGGCAATGTCGTGATTAAATTTGAAGAAACGGAGAAATACACAATCATTGATATTTTTTCTCCTGATCGCCTCGGGTTTCTCTATATGGTTACTCGCAAAATGAACGAACTTGGACTAAATATTCATTTTGCCAAGATTGCAACTAAATCGGATGAAATCGTCGACTCATTCTATGTGTTGGATAGGAATGGTAAAAAAGTCTCGGAAAATTACTATCCCTTTATTGAAACAGAATTAACTGAAGCTATCAAACAAATTTTATAGGATATCAATTGAATTTCATGGAGAAAGAAAAACCGATCGGAGTCTTTGATTCTGGAATTGGTGGTTTAACTGTAGTTAAGCGTATCGCATCAACCTTGCCCAATGAAAACATAGTCTATTTTGGAGATACCGCAAGAGTTCCCTATGGATCAAAATCCAACGAAACAGTAATAGAGTATTCAATCCAAAATGCTCGTTTTCTTATCTCAAAAAATGTTAAGGCAATTGTTGTCGCCTGCAATACTGCATCTTCAGTGGCACTTAAAATTCTTAAAGAAACATTCAGTATACCGGTAATAGGAATGATTGATCCTGGAGCTGACTATGCTCTTAAAATTTCCCGGAATAATAAAATTGGAATTATTGGTACCCGGGCAACAATTGCTAATAAAGCATACTCCTTAGCTATAAAAAATAGAAATCCCAAAACCGAAGTAACTGAAATTGCTTGCCCTTTATTTGTTCCTTTGGCAGAGGAAGGATGGATCGATCATCCTGCAACTTTTGAGATAGCACGCGAATATTTGAAAGATTTGAAAAATTCCGGTATCGACACTCTGGTATTAGGATGTACCCATTATCCTATTTTATATAATACAATACAAAATGTTATTGGTGAAAAAGTGGTTCTTGTAGATTCTGGTGTCGCATCAGCAGAGGTAGTACGAAGTGAAATTGACAGAATAGGTCTTAAAACTAATTCCAATTCACAAGGACAAGTGGATCTCTATGTGAGCGATATTCCAAACAAGTTTTCCGAAGTTGCTTCCTTATTTATGGGGAAACAAATAAATTTTGTGCAAAAAATAGATATTGAATCTTTCTAAATAGATTTTTCTTTCTTCCCGATGATTGTGCGGAATTCCTCAAATGCTTTTTGGATTTCACTATCCTTTGTCTCAAAATCAATTATTATTTTACCTGCTTCCGCAGGAATAACCAGCATATTCTTTCCGGCTCTCTTTTTTTTATCAGATTCCATAAAACTCAGGATTTCCTTACCATCAGGAAATCCGGAATTCGTCTTACTTAACAATAAAAGCGGTAATTTGGTTAATCTTTCAAATTTGTCTCTCGGTAGAATCTTTCTGTTCTTTGCAATAATCGAGCTGCATAGAATGCCTGCTGCTACCGACTCGCCATGAGAAAGTCTGTACTGCGTTGCACTTTCCAGCGCATGTCCGAATGTATGTCCCAGATTCAGTACCTTTCTCAGGCTCTTTTCATGCTCGTCAGCTTCAACAATACTCTTTTTAATTCTAATGCATCGTCCAACTGTCTCGTCAATTATCCTTGGCTCCAGATCGAGCAATGCAAAGAATTCTTTCTCAATTAAACTTAAAAAATCATTTCCGCCGATTATTCCGTACTTGATTACTTCTCCCATTCCGCTTCTTATTTCTTTTGCATCAAGTGTCTCCAGAAATGATGTGTCCGTAAAAACCATTGTCGGTGGATAAAATGTTCCGATATTGTTTTTAATATTGCTGAAATTTACTCCTGTCTTGCCTCCAATAGAACTGTCAATTGCTGATATTAAAGTCGTCGGTACGTGAATAAGAGGGATTCCTCTCATATATGTGGAAGCAACAAAACCTGCTACATCACCTGTTATACCTCCGCCGATTGCAACAATAAGCGCATCTCTTCCGAAATTATTCATATTAAGAAATTGGAATATTTTTTCACATTCCTTTAAAGTTTTATTCTTTTCGGATGCAGCAATTCTGTATATGCTTATCTTCTCATTTATACCGGTGACTAAATCTGAAATTTTCTCTTTATGAAGTTCCGACACTTTTTTATCTATTATCACCAAAATCCCACTTGGCTGTTTCCATTTATAGATTGAATTCGGAAGCTGCTTAATAATACCTCTCCCTGTCAAAACACTGTATTGTCTGTTTCCGGTCGTTATCTTTAGTGTTTTCATGATATTTTGAATTTCCTTTTAATAAGATTCGTAAGTAAATCCACCGTTTTCCCTACATAACGATTGTCAATTATAAAAACTATATCGGATTGATTATAGTACTTTTCCCTTTCTGATAATAATGCTCTTATCTTTTTCAATGTTTCCTCCTTTGAAAGAGGTTCAAAATTTTCATCCAGCAAAAGTGGTCGGTTGGTTTTATGTTTAACCCGACGGTATATGTTCTCCGGCGATGACTTTAGATAGATTAATTTTCCTGAATTTTTAACTATCTCAAAATTATTATTGTGGAATAGCGTTCCACCTCCAAGTGCTATTATGGTATTTACTGTTTTTGATAACTCCAGTAACCATTTAGTCTCTATTTCTCTGAAGTATTCTTCTCCTGAATCTTTGAATATCTCAATTACTTGTTTTTTCTCATTTTTAGCAATGAAATCATCCAGGTCAAAAAAATCCCAACCTAGGGTATTGGCAATTAGTATTCCCAAAGTCGACTTCCCTGAAGCCATAAATCCGGTCAGATATATTCTTTTTGTACTCATTTCTTTTTCGGTCAGTCCGATTTAAAGATGTTAAAAATTACACTCCAAATATGATATTTTTTTTGTAAATTTTCGCTCTCATTATATAAAGTTTGTTGAAATATGGCAAATATCAAAAAAGATAAGCAAAAACTAAGAAAAATCGGGAATACAACCGTTCAAAATCAAAAGAAACCTCTTATTGACCCGCGTTACAAGAACTTTGTTTCTACTCTTGTTGTTGTGATTATACTGCTGGTATTCTTTATAATAAATAACACAAGGGAAGAACCGGAGCAGGGTCCCTATCCTCCATACTATAAAAAAGATTTGCAGCTTCCCTGAAACCTGAAACGGTTTCCTGCATCATATATTTATTAATTAATTGAGGAAATAATGTTTAAAAATTCTCTTTTTTTAGTTCTGTCACTGATTGTTATATCACTTTTTGCAAGTGATATGAAAAATGATAATTCATTCACCACACCTGGAAATTCTGTTATTACTGAATTTCAGAAAAATAATTCGGCATCTAAAGCTCCGGATTTTGCTCTGACATCCGTCGACGGTAAGACTGTCAAACTGTCGGACTTCAAAGGGAAAATTGTTATTGTGGATTTCTGGGCTACTTGGTGCCCCCCTTGTCGTAAAGGAATTCCTGATCTTATACAGATTCAAAAAGAATATCCTAAAGATGTTGTCGTGATTGGGATTTCTCTTGATCGTGATACCAAATCCGAGGTTCCTGCATTTGTTAAAAATTATGGAATAAACTATCCTGTGGTTTATGGAGATGGTAAGGTTGATAAGAACTTTGGTGGTATTGAAGCAATTCCTACCGCTTTTGTAATTGATAGAAATGGAAACATTGTTGATAAGCACGTTGGACTTGTTCCCAAATCAACCTATGTTAATTTAATTAAGAAATTAAAATAAAATAGAAATTTTCTTTAGGGGTCTTGCACATTAAAATGCAGGACCCCTTTTTTATTTTAAAAACCTCTCTTTATACTCAGATGAAGGAAGAAAACACTCATCTTTTTTCCCAAACCACTTGTATCTGTTCCTGGCTATATACCTATAAATTATATCTCTGAATTTTTTAGGGAAAATCCAAAAAATAAGTAACATTTTATAAGGGGCACTTAAAAATGGGATCAGTTTCAATGCGGCTGTTGATTCAGTGTATATTTCTCCCTCAGAAACAAACACTATCGAATCCGGTAGATTATTCAATTTACCTAGGTACTCTCTGGCATAATCCGACTGTAGTGAGGCGAACTTGATAGTCTTCGTTTTATCCTTCTTTAATACAAATTGCACGGATGAATTGCATAAATTGCATACTCCGTCAAAAAATAAAATCGGCTGATTAGTATTACTTTTCATTTATCAGAAGCAATGCTTTCTCAAGACTATCAACAGGCAAATTACATTTAAAGTCTGAACATACATAAATTGAAACACCATCTTTGTGAACTTCAAAATCCTTAACGAACGGGAAAATATCAGCTTTCATTTCACTCAATTCAATAAAATTAAGCAAAACATTAGGCAAATAATTGCTTCTGAAATAATATAGAATTCTTTCAATCTCAGGATTCGTACTTTCACCTATAACAACTACTTCATATACTTTCTCGAAGTATAAGTATAATGCACTGGAAAAAAATGAATATGAAGAAGGGGATTGCATTATCTGTCCCCCGAAATTCTTAATCATTCTGTTTGCCGTCTCTAACAAAGTAGGATCACCGGTTAAGTATCCTAATCTTAACAGATTAAACAACGCTACAGAATTGCCTGAGGGAATAGCTCCGTCATACACTTCTTTAGGGCGGACTAGCACTTTTTCTGCATTTACTGGGGTCAAATAAAATCCTCCATTTGCTGAATCACTAAAATCCTCAATCATTACCCTGTTAAGCAACAGGGCCAATTTAATATATCGCTTCTGAAAAGTTCCTAAATACATTTCAATTAATCCGAAAACAATAAACGCGTAATCATCCAGTGTTCCCATAAATGCGGATTCTCCCCCTCTGTATCTGTGTAATAGTTTCCCCTCTTTCGTTAACAGTTTATTTTCGATAAAATTAATTGCGTTAACAGCATATCTTAAGAATTTCTCTTCTCCAAAAGTTTGATATCCTTTTGCAAGTGAAGCTATCATCAAACCGTTCCAGTCAGTAAGTATTTTATCATCTAAATGTGGTCTGATTCGTTTGTCTCTTGCCTCTCTTAATTGTGCAAGTTTGTTTTTTATCCCTTGCTTTTTCTCTGTCGTCGGAATTTCCGTTAAATATAAAATGTTATCACCATCCGTTTCTTCCTTGAATGGATCTGAAAAGTTTCCTTTTTCCTTTACATTATAAGCACTGATGATTTCTTCAGCTCCCTCCCCTAAAACATCAATAATCTCATTTTCCTTCCAAAGGTAAAATTTTCCCTCTACGCCTTCGCTGTCGGCATCCTCAGCTGAATAAAATCCTCCCTCTTTACTCGTGAGGTTCCTGAAAACATATTCAAATATTTCGCAAACCTTTTCTTTAAAAATTTCATCCTTGCTTATCTCATACCCTTCTATTAATGCGTAAGATATTGTTGCCTGATCATATAGCATCTTTTCAAAATGTGGAAGAAGCCATTTTTTGTCAGTCGAATATCTGTGGAATCCATATCCCACATGATCATATATGCCCCCCTTTATCATTTCCTTTAATGTTTTCATGACCATTCTTTTAGCCTCCCCGCTCTCGCTGAAATATCCATATCTGTTTAGAAATAATATATTCTGTGGAGTCGGAAACTTTGGGGACATCCCAAACCCACCAAACTCATTATCAAATCTTTCCTCTAAATGTGAAAAACACTTTTTTAATACCTCTCTCTCTACTCCTTCTCCGCTTCCTTCATAAGGTGTTGATAACAAAGCAGAATAGATCTGATCTGCTGAATTCAATAACTGCTCTCGATTATTTAACCAGGCTTCTTTTACTCTTGGTATTAGCTCCATCATCCCGATTCTGTTCATTCTTCCGGTCTTCGGAAAATAAGTTCCTGCTAAAAATGGCAGCTTATTAGGTGTCATGATTACTGTTAAGGGCCAGCCTCCGCTTCCATTTACTAATTGACAAACTGACATGTACACATGATCAATATCTGGCCTCTCCTCTCTGTCTAGTTTGATATTCACAAAAGCATCGTTCATTAATGCAGCCACTTCAGGATCTTCAAATGATTCCTTCTCCATTACGTGACACCAGTGACACGTTGAATAACCAATTGACAAAAACACCGGTTTATCTTCTTCCTTCGCCTTGGCAAATGCTTCATCGCTCCATGCGTACCAGTTAACAGGATTATAAGCATGCTGTAGTAAATACGGGCTTTTCTCTTTTATCAATCGGTTTGCTTTTTTACTCATTTTTTCCTTCTTTTATATCTACAATCAAAATTAAAAAAAACTAGTTCCAATGTATTGAAATATCCTGATATTTTGTAACTTGCTGAGCAGAAAATAGAAAAATACCACAAACTAAAAGGATAAATATATGAGAGAAATGACAAAGCTAAACTTGGAAGCCGCTTTTGCCGGCGAGAGCCAGGCTCACATGAAATATTCGATTTTTGCTGAAAAAGCTGAAAAAGAAGGTTTCCCCGAAGTTGCACGCCTCTTTACTGCCATTGCTTATGCGGAGAAAGTCCACGCAACCAATCATCTTCGTGCGCTTGGTAAAATTAACAGCACCCTCGAAAATCTGCAGGCAGCAGCCGGTGGGGAGAACTATGAGGTTGAAGAAATGTATCCGGCATTTGATACCGTTGCAAAATTACAAAATGAAAAAACTGCTGAACGCTCTTTCTTCTATGCGATTGAAGCCGAAAAAATTCATGAACTGATGTACAACGATGCTCAAACCAGCGTTGCAGAGAAAAAAGATATTCCCTCAGGAAATGTGTATGTCTGCCCCGTTTGTGGTCATACCCATATAGGTCCCGAAGCACCTGATAAATGCCCCGTTTGCCTTGTTGGAAAAGATAAATATATTAAATTCTGATCTTTTACAGGTATTTAACAAAAAACCCTGTCATTTGACAGGGTTTTTCTTTTTTATTCTCTATAGTTTTTTATTACCGCCCCCAAACCCTTAAGTTGATATATCGTCATTGGTCCGGTTACGCTACTAGGATCAAATTCCTTCCCGGCATCTTCTGCTAAATGCTCCATATAGGCTCTCGCCATTTCTTCATCTAAATCCATCTTGTACAGTTCACCCTCAACTATTGCTGTGTGACCTGTTGCTTCTGTAGGGAAAACTATCTCCCCATCCTTTACTTTTACTTTAAGAGTTCCTTCTTTATCACTCTTAAGCTGCATCCAGCATCCTGCTGCTGCACAAACTTCAATTATTTCCCCCTCAACCAGTACTCTTTTACCTACAAAACTATCCGGATTTGCTAATATATCCGATATCTTCGTTACCTCTTTCACCGTAATCGGCTTTCCGAGTTTTGTATCCTGGGCAAAAATTACTGATGAAAGCATAAGAACTGAAAAGGCTAAAACCATGAACTTCATATTTCTACTCCGATTATATAATTGTTATTCTTAACAACTATTCAACAATCCTTTTCTCACTAAAGTTTAATAACTCAGAAAATCGCATAAATAAATGGAGCCAATGCAGAACCCTTTGCCATAATTACCAAAGCTCCCAGCAGGGCAAGAATAATTATTATCGGCGTTAACCACCACTTCTTTCTGACTCTCAAAAAACCCCATAGTTCATTTAAAATTGAAACCTTTGACATACTTCCTCTTAATATTGTTTCTCAAAATCATCTTTTTTGAAAATTTTTCGCTCTTTTGCTTCCCAGTAACTCTCTCGTTTTTTATCTATCCTCAAAGAAAGCAAATCCTTTCCCATGACTTTTATCAGCAGGTTAAGGGGGGTAATTGCAAAATAAAAAGTAATAATTAATATTAATCTCGACATGATATTCCCTAAAATCAGGGCAAAAACCATCCAGATTTTATGTGGAATTATTAAAAACTTTTGTGCAAAAAGTGCAAATCCTAAAAAATGCAGCCCCGTTACTATCATGAACCAGCTCAGAGAAATCTTGTTTATGAACATTATTCCGGCTATAATTCCGAATATCACTGCAAAAATAAATCCGAATTTCCTTAATACTCCTGGCGAACTGTCAATTCCCTTTATCTCTTCTTTAAACATTTTAGTCCAGCTCATATTCCTTCATCCAGTCACTGTCTTTATCCAGCGAACGTTGTGCTTTCTTATTTAGCAAATATTTGCCCATTATTAAATAATCCATCTCTGTTCGCATAAAGCATACATATGCATCTTTCGGTGAACAGACTATCGGCTCCCCCCTTACATTAAAAGATGTGTTTATTATAACCGGCACACCGGTTTTTCTGTCAAACTCTTCAATTAATTCATAATATTTAGGATTTGTTTCCTTATGTACCGTCTGTAATCTGGCAGAATAATCAATATGTGTAACCGCTGGAATTTCTGATCTGATAATATTTAATTTTTCAATTCCGAAAAGTTTCCTCTCCTCGCTTGTCATTTCTCTTCGTTTGCTCTCTTTCACATCTGCAACAAGCAGCATATAAGGACTTTCCCTGTCAAACTCAAAAAATTCCCCCACCTTATCTCCCAGCACCGAGGGGGCAAATGGCCTGAAACTCTCCCGGTATTTGATTTTTAGATTCATCACAGATTGCATCCTCGCCGATCTCGCATCCCCTAGTATTGATCTCGCTCCAAGTGCCCTTGGTCCAAATTCCATTCTTCCCTGAAACCATCCAACCACATTCTCCTCTGCAATAAGCTCTCCCCCTTTTTTCGCAATTTCCCCGTCATTTATTGTCTCGTATGCAATATGGTTTTCCTCAAGGAATCTTAAAATCTCCTCATCTTTATACTCAGGTCCTAAATATGCCCCCATCATTGTATCTGTTTTATTATCTGATTTTCTCTCGTTATTCAGATATCCGTACCATATGGACAATGCCGCACCTAAAGCTCCGCCTGCATCTCCTGCAGCTGGTTGAATCCATAAATCCTCGAAAATTCCCTCATTTAGTACTTTTCCGTTTGCAACACAATTAAGTGCCACACCACCTGCCATTACTAATTTCTTTTCCCCCGTCGTTTTTGCAATATACTTGGCAATCTTTAAAATTACTAATTCCGTAACATCCTGCAATGACCTCGCCAAATCCATTTCCCACTGTGTCAACTCCGATTCTGGTTTTCTGGGTTTCCCCCCGAATAACTTATGAAATTTCTCATTCGTCATTGTCAGTCCGGCACAGTAGTTGAAATACTTCATATTCATTCTGAAAGACCCATCTTCCTTCAAATCTATCAGTTCTGACAATATTAAATCAACATACTTTGCCTCACCGTATGGGGCTAAGCCCATAACCTTGTACTCTCCTGAATTCACCTTGAAACCTGTATAGTAAGTAAATGCAGAATATAACATCCCCAGCGAGTGAGGAAATTTAATCTCCGAAATTATTTCAATTTCATTCCCCCTGCCTCTTCCAATACTTGTCGTTGCCCACTCTCCAACCCCGTCAATTGTCAGAATAGCTGCACTGTTGTATGGCGAAGGATAAAATGCCGATGCAGCATGGCTCAGATGATGCTCGGGAAAAAGTATTTCCCCCTCAAAATCCACCTCTTTACGAATAAGATCCTTTAACCATATCTTCTCACTCATCCAGAGTGGCATTGCCTTTAAAAAAGATTTTATCCCCATGGGAGCAAAAGAAATATAAGTCTCTATGAGTCTCTCAAATTTCAGGAATGGTTTATCATAAAAAGCCACATAATCAACCATTTTACTTGTTATTCCGGCATATTCCAGGCAAAACTTAACTGCATTTTTTGGAAACCGGTGATCATGCTTCTTCCTTGAAAACCTTTCCTCCTGTGCAGCTGCAATAATTTCCCCATTCTTCAACAGGACTGCCGCACTGTCATGATAAAAAGCCGATATTCCGAGTATATACATTAATTATTCAAACTGTTTTTATTGAAACAATAAATTTAATTAAAAATTAGTTCATGAAGAAAATATTCACTTTAGTACCCACCCTAAAATACATCCCTAAAATTCCCTCTCCATCTATATAAAGTCATGATAAAGCCGTAGTAAAGCCGTGGTAAAGCCGTGGTAAAGCCGTGCAAAAGCCATCCTGACTTTGATTAAATATCCTCCTTAAATTCATACAACTTTTCGCCTGTCATTACCACTCTTTTGATTTTGGGAGTAACTCTATAAACCCCTCAAAATTTAAATCTTGACAAATCATACTCAAAATCATATATTTTCACTTCAATTTTGTGTAATTAAATTAGCAGGCGAAAATGAGTATCATTACGTTATTCTTACTTCTTGGTTTATTGATCGGTATAATAATTGGCTGGATTATTAAAGGACTAATTCATGGAAAAAGTTTTGTCCCCAAAGTTGACTATGACCAAATCCTTTCTACACTTGAACAGCTTAAAATAGACATCGGTGTTTTCAGAGAAAAAAATAACCACCTTGAAACCGAAATTTCAGGATTTAAATCTGATACAGAGCAACTTCGCTCCAGAATTGAAAATCTCACAAAAGAAAATTCCTCCCTTTTTGCCGAAAATAAATTTCAACAGGAAAAACTTGAGAATCAGAAAAATGAACTCACGCAAATAGGAGAAGCTTTTACCAATCAGTTTAAAGTGCTTGCTGATGAAATTCTTGAAGACAAAAGCAAAAAATTTACCGAAATCAACCAAAATAACATCTCCAATCTCCTCCAACCCCTCGGTAAAAATATAGATGAATTTAAAAGAAAAGTTGAAGAAACCTATGACCGCGAATCTAAACAGCGCTTTTCCCTCGAAGAAAAAATTAAAGACTTGGTCGAACTCAACAAAAAACTTAGCGATGATGCCACTAATCTTACAAAAGCCTTGAAAGGGGACTCTAAAGTCCAGGGCGACTGGGGAGAGGTGATTTTGGAAAGAATTCTTGAACAATCTGGATTGGAAAAAGGACGTGAATTCTTAATTCAGGAATTCATTCGCGACGATTCAGGAAATTTTGCCCAAAATGAAGAGGGAAGTAAGCTCCGTCCCGATGTTACCGTCTTGTTCCCAGATAACCGCAAAGTTATCATAGACTCAAAAGTATCTCTAACTTCATATGAGCGCTTTAACTCTTCGGAAAACCAGGATGAAAGTAAGATTCACCTCGACAATCACATTAAATCTGTCCGTAAGCATATTGACGAACTCTCAGCAAAAAATTATCAGGACTTCACTCTTTCCCTCGACTTTGTCCTGATGTTCATTCCCGTTGAACCTGCATTCATCATAGCTATGAAAGCTGATCCCGAAATCTGGAATTATGGTTACTCAAAACGTGTAATCCTCATCAGCCCCACTAATCTTCTTACTGTCTTAAAAATGATTAAAGATATCTGGCGACGTGAAAATCAAAATCGCAATGCCTTGGATATTGCAGAGAAAAGTGGTGCTCTTTATGATAAGTTTGTTGGGCTTTATGAGGACTTAATTGCCGTTGGAAACTCTATTGAAAAGTCCAGGAATAGTTATGATGAGGCTATGAAAAAACTAAAAAATGGAAGTGGAAATCTTATCGGGCGGGTCGAAACACTCCGGAAACTGGGTGCTAAAGCAAAAAAACAACTCCCCTTGGATTCTCAAAACACTGAATCAGACTGATCTGTAAGCTCCTGTTTTTTTCGTGATAATCCTGCTTATCTCTGCCACTTTCGCGGATGTGGGTTTGTATTGTTTATCTTTACTAATGAAAACCTGGCTTTAGGATGAAACTCAGCAGTTGAGGAGGTGTAAAGTTTTAAACTCGCTCCTTCTCTGGTCCTCCCCGCATCTCTGCTGCTTAAGTCCCTTGTAACATTTGGTGTAACTACTACATGTTTCCTCTTTACAATATGGGCTCCATGTGGCATTGATGTATATGGTCGCCGTACTATTGGTTTATAACTTGGTTTGGGAGTATATGTCCACAGCCAGTACACAAAAAAAACAAATAGCGATAAAGCTATTGATGCTGACAATATTATAATTACATTCATTTTTTTTCACACACAAAAAGAATTGATACTAGTTTAACTTAAAGAATAACCAAAAAGTTCCTTCTTTTACCAAAGAACTTTCTGATACCCGGTTCCGATCCCTGATTTTTTTCATTGAATAGAACAAAAAAAACATTATTTTTCTTTTCTTCTTTGAGAATTATTAATTTTTTCCAGGAGTTGTCATGAAAAAATGGTCGCTTTTAATTTCTTTTATAGTGCTTTTTTCATCGTCGCTGTTTTCACAGCTTAGTCCCCCAAAAGTCGAGAACGTCTATGGTGGAAGAATCAATGGTATTACCGGTTATTCCAAAACATCCGATTCAACCAGAATATTTATTTCTACAGAAAGCGCTAACTCTATTTTTTATTCCGATATTTATACTCCTCCTTTAGGAACTGCGGTCTTTAACAAATTTCTGAAAATGGAAGGTGCTGACGCAGATAATAATCTCGGAAGCGGTATTAAATCTCTTGCCCCCCACTCAACATCAGGTTATCTTTTCTTCGGTGGCAATGATGGGTTATACCAGGTTATTCCTGGATCTTCAACTTCAACCAGATTAATTAATTGTCCAATGCCTGAGGTTTTTATCTACAACTCTATTCTTGTTGCATATTCTCAAGCACGTCTTTATTGGGGTACTATTGATGCCGCAGGAAACTTTACTCAGAATGCCTCCTCACCACTCGTGCTTTCATCAGTCCCCTTATCATTTGTTTCTTTTTACTTTAATCCGGTAAATCTTCATCTGTATCTGTTGGCTACTGGCTCCTCTCCACAGCTATTTAAATCCACAGATCCAATCACCTCAGTTAGTTCAGCTACAACTTTTACCTCACTTTCTCTCTCTGCTCTTACTGCAGGAGTTAACTGGACCGGATTTGGAGTAGCTCCCTCTGGGAGAATCTTTATCGGTGGAACAAATGGTCCCGGCAAAGTGATTGCATACTCAGACGACGAACTGACCTATACCAATGTTTTTTCAGGTATTGGTGGAGCATCCTCAACTCAGTTCGCCTTCGGCGGCGATTCCTCCTCCTACTATGTATATTTTGCGAGTATATATAGCAGCAATAAAGGAGTATCAGGTAGTTGGCTTGGATTTGGAAATCCCGGCGGCATGGAAACAAGCCCCAATGATGGGGCAGTCTTCTCTGACCCTAATAATTTTAACATCGTTTATTTGACCACCGATCAGGGTATTGGTGCTTCTGTGGATAGAGGTGCAACAATCTTTGAAATTGACGAAGGTGTTGAGGCTGTTCAGGTTGATGACTTTGACATGACCCCAGATAAACAAACCGCTTGGCTCGCTTCTAAATCCGGAATTAGGATGGTCACAAATTACCTTTCAACCCCCACATGGACAAACGCAATTTTTCCTAATGGCGATGGTTCCCCATATTATTCCGCTGAAATGGTCCCTGGCAGCCCGAATACTGTCTATGCGGGTAATGTTAGAATTTACAGATCCCTCAATGCAGGTGCTAATTGGCATCAATTGTTTACCGCAGAAAACCCTCCCTATAACTTCCACAATACACAATCTCAGGTTCAGGCTATTGAAGTTTGCGACTTTGATTCTTCAATTATTTTAGCAGGCTATTTTATCCACGAAAGTATGAAAGGTGGTCTCTTTTGCTCGTTTGATAATGGTACAACTTGGAGTCAGATTCTTCTTCATTCTTCAACTGTGGGGGCTGATGTGGATGTTTTTGACATAGTTTTTAATCTGGAGGGAACAGATACTGTCGCTTATGTCGGAGTTGACTATGACCTATCCTCACCAACAGGAAGAAGTGTTTATAAACTCACAAAATCCGGAATGTCGTGGATTGTTTCCCAGGATATGAGCTCTTCTACCACGAGCACAGGATCTGCTATTGTCGCTACTATTCGCGACTTGCATGTATCCGTAACAGGCGATACAATCTTTGCGTGTGGTACGGATGCTGGAATTAACCATCCCATAGCCTATTATAAACCACTTAACACAACTGGAAAATGGACTCCTTTTACAACCTCCGGTTTCCCGTTTATTTCCGGAAAACAAGCTTATGCAATAACTCAGGGAGTTGATACTATTTATGTGGCAGTTGATAATGAAATCTACTTCTATCCCTTAACCTCAGCATCCTGGTCACTTGGTTCTGTTTATCCGGTTGGTATGAAGATCAATATTCTTTATTTTGATGACCTCCTTGTCGGTACTACCACTGGACTCTACTCTCAATTCGGAGTAACTCCCGCGGCCATAACAAATGATGAATCTCTCCCTGCCTCATTTAATCTGTCTCAGAATTTTCCTAACCCCTTCAATCCTTCTACCAAGATTAAATTTCAATTGAATCAAGCAGGGATTGTTGACCTTTCAGTTTATGATATTTTGGGAAGCAAAATCTCAACTCTCGCCGGAGGATATTTCAATCCTGGAGAATACACCATAATTTTTAATGCCGGAAAACTTGCTTCAGGAACTTATTTCTGCGTTTTAGATAGAAATGGTGTGACTCTTGCGAAAAAAATGATTCTTATTAAATGAGATCTTTACTTCTTATTCTGTTAGTATTTTTATATCTTACTCCCCACGGTTTGTTTTCTCAATCGGGGGATTTTAATCCCCCCGATACCTCTTATTACCTCTACTTTGAACCGGAAATAAGAATTCTTATTAATCAACCTAAGGCACTTTCTCTGGATCCCGAAAAACCATTGGATCTGATTATTTATGCCCTCCCAAATGGCAACACGATAGAGCAAACATTCGGTAAGAAAACTTCAGACTCCCTTGAATGGCGATATGAAATTCAGCATATCGGCGCACAAACTCGAATGCTTCGCGAAATCTCTACCGATAAAAATATTATTCTGGTCCTTCTTGAAGCCAAAGAAAAAAGTTTTCCATCCTGGAGACGCAAATTCATAAACTCTGGGGAACTAATAAATTCATTGATTGATTCTTTACGTCTCAGATTTAAACCCTTTTCTCCTGATATCATCCTTACAGGTCATAGTGGCGGGGGTAGCTTTATCTTCGGTTTTATTAATTATCACAAATCTATTCCTTCCTACGTCCGGCGTATATCCTTTCTGGATAGTAACTATGGTTATACGCACGAAGAACATTATCTGAAACTCCTAAATTGGTTAAACTCCTCTCAGTTTAATTTTCTTAGCGTAATCGCTTATGATGATAGAGAAATTGAACTTGATGGTAAAAAAGTAGTTAGCCCAACAGGTGGTACTTTCCGCAGAACTCAGGATATGAAATCCGATTTTCAATCTGCCGCTTGGCTAAATACAGTAAACGACTCGGTAATCGAAAAAACGACTTCTTCAAATCTCGGCATTGAACTACTGATCCATCTCAATCCGAAAAACCTGATTCTTCATACCGTCCTGGTTGAAAAAAACGGCTTTCTTCATGCTATGCTTTCCGGCACTCGCTATCCCACTCCATTTAGATTTTTTGGTGATCGCGCTTATTCTTCCTTCATCCTCCCCTGAACTTCCAACTATTTACCTTCAGTTTTATTGAAAAATTTATTAAATTTGCTGTTTAGAACAGTTTTTTTTTACTCCCGCAGTCATTCGGGATATTTTTTAATAATTTGCTGGATATAATTTTGAATATAGATCAACTTTCCATTAACACGATTAGGACTCTTTCAATAGATGCGGTTCAAAAAGCCAATTCTGGGCATCCTGGAATGCCCCTTGGTTGCGCTCCTCTTATTTACCTTCTTTATACTTCGATTATGAAGCATAATCCGGATAATCCAAATTGGATAAATCGCGATCGTTTTGTCCTTTCTGCCGGACACGCTAGCATGCTGCTCTATAGTATCCTCCATCTTACCGGTTATAAAATATCTCTGAACGATATAAAAGAGTTTAGACAGGATCAAAGCATCACTCCTGGACACCCTGAATATAAGCTTACCCCTGGTGTTGAAACTACTTCTGGTCCTCTTGGACAAGGATTCGCTTCTGCAGTCGGTATGGCAGCTGCTCAAAAGTTCATTAGTGCTAAATTATTCTCCTTTGGTCAGCAGATTCTGGATCACCGCGTTTTTGCTCTCGTCTCTGATGGCGACCTTATGGAGGGGATTTCTTATGAAGCAGCCTCTTTTGCTGGTCATCATAGGTTAAATAACCTTGTCGTCTTCTACGATGATAATGGGATAACAATTGAGGGTAATACTTCACTAACTTTTTCCGATGATGTATTCGCCCGCTTCAGGGCACTTAATTGGAATGTTATTCGGGTTGAGGATATTGAGAACCTGGAAGATATTTCCAACGCTTATAATCAGACTATCCCCTTAAAAAAACCCGCGTTGATTATTCTTAAATCAACTATTGGTTACGGAAGCCCTAATAAGCAAGGTACTTCTGCCGCACATGGGTCACCGCTTGGTCCTGATGAAGTGAAGTTGACTAAGCAAAATTTGGGCTGGAATTTTTCAGAAGAATTCTTCATTCCGGTAGCTGTTAGGGAACATTTCCAGCAGATAAAATCACGCTTGTCAGAATACGAAACTAATTGGAACTCCCTCTATTCTCGCTTCAAATCTAATTTCCCCGAAGATGCTGAACGGTTTGAAAATGCTATCTCTGGCAAACATGGTGACAATTGGGAAAAATTGCTGCCGGTTTTTACAAATGATGGAAAAAAAATTGCTACTAGAGTTGTCTCCGGAAAAGTCCTGAATTCAATATCCGGGGCGCTTCCCACTCTTATTGGTGGCTCGGCGGATTTATCTCCATCAAATAATACATCTCTTTCCGACTCAACTTCCTTTTCGAAAGAAAACTACTCCGGACGGAATATTCATTTCGGTATTCGCGAACACGCTATGGCCGGTATTCTCAACGGAATGTCTCTTTATGGAGGAGTTATTCCTTATGGAGGTACTTTCCTCGTATTTTCTGACTATATGCGTCCTGCAATTCGCTTGGCTGCTATGATGAAACTAAAAATCATCTATGTTTTCACACATGATAGCATCGGTCTCGGAGAAGATGGTCCCACTCATCAACCGGTTGAACAGTTGGCCTCACTTAGGGCTATTCCTAATCTGGTCGTTCTGAGACCCGCCGATTCCAATGAAACGGTTGCTGCCTGGAAGTATGCACTTAAACACAGAGGTGGTCCGGTTGCTCTTTTGCTGACCAGACAAGGGGTCCCCTTCATTAATGAAATTGCAGATAAGGCAATGGCTTCAGTCTCTAAAGGTGCTTATATAGTCCTCGATTCTAAAAGAAAACCAGATTTAATCTTGATAGCATCTGGTTCGGAACTAGCCCCCGTTATATCAGCTGCATATAAACTGATTAAAGAGGATATCAAAGTACGGGTTGTTTCTATGGTCTCTTTCGAACTGTTCAATGCTCAGACCGATGAGTATAAAAATAACCTCCTCCCCGCTAAAGTCGAAAACAGACTTGCAGTAGAAGCAGGCGTCTCTCTTGGCTGGCATAAATATATCGGTTTGAAGGGGAAAATGATCTCAATCGAAAAATTTGGCGAGTCCGCGCCTGATTCGATTCTTTTTGAAAAGTTTGGCTTTTCAGTAAATAATATTTGTAAAACTGCTAAAGCTATGCTTGTTAAATAACTTAATTGAAATTGTAAATTGTAATAAATATGGAAAACCAAAATCAGGAAAATATAGCTAATAAAAATACTAATAGAAAACGGTACTACCACCGAAGACGGTTTACTCCTAAACCTGACGCTGTCCCTGCTAAGGATCAGAACATTCAGCCAGTCCAGCAACCACAAAAACAGGTTCAGCAGCCAAGACCCTCTCTACAACAGCAAAATATAAAACAGCAAAAACCACAACAGAAACCTCAGGTTAAAAAACTCTCTGTTGTTGTTCCTCTTTTCAACGAACAGGATTCACTTCAACCTCTCTCCGCAGAAATTCGCAAAGTCTGTATA
>JAAYVN010000016.1 GCA_012517155.1 Ignavibacteriales bacterium
AACTGTCATTGTCTATCGAAATTAAAAAATATTTAACTTCATTATGAATAATAAAATTTCCCCCGAAATTTGCTATTTTTTTCATTGCTAGGGGGAACTTCCATTGATTAATAAACTGAGGCTCAACACTGTTTGTTATATCAAAATACTTAACCGTGTCACTGCATACAAGTATCAGGCTGTTATCAGAAACAAGGGAATATGAGGGATTGGGAAAACTCATTTCTATTGTGTTCAACAACAGGTATTTATTTTCAGGATTCATTTCTAAAACGAGCAATCCCAAATCGCTCATCGCATAAACAATATTACCCTTTATACTTAATCCATAATATTTAGCGGCAGCAAACTGAAATTGTTTTTCAATTTCCTGAGGGAAATTAGCTGTGATCAGCAGGAGAAATAAAAGAATAATCCTTTTCATTTAAATCCTATATTTAACTTTTCATAATACTATTTAAGAATTAACAGCTTCTTGGTATTTGTATATTTCCCCGATACTATTTGATAAAAATATACTCCGCTTGTTAAGTTTTTCGAATTCAGCCTTACCTGATGCGGTCCTGCGGGTTTAGTATCGTCTATCAATTCAGCCACCTCTGAACCGAGAACATCGTACAGTTTGATTGTCACCTTGTCTTCACCTGGTATTCTGTAGGATATCATTGTTTCAGAATTAAATGGATTCGGATAATTCTGCTCTAAAGAATATTCTTCTGCCTTGCCGGTTTCAGTGTAATCCACTCCCGAAACAATCGACGTGTCCCTTATCCAGTAAAGATTTTTTATACCCGCCACTATCAGAGTCTTATGTGATTCCGTCAGCTGATACGGTTCAGTGTCCACCGGTAACAAGCAGGTATAATTGTTTATTAACGAATCTCCGGCTAAGGATACTTTTGTCAAGATGGATCTATAATAACTATCCTGACCTCTTATATACACACCGCTGTTTCCTACAATAAAATCAGAATAATCATAAGCCCCTGTTAGCGAATCTATTGCAACAGGAGAAATATTCAAATCCGAAATATTATATGCAAATATATTATATCCCAGTTTTAGCCACAATATGTCTCCAAAAATTGCGGCAGAATTACCATACGCAACCAGAGTCTTTAACCACTTTTCCTGACCAAGATAATTGCTTCTTAAATCATATATTCCCACCCCCTTATTCGGATCAACGATAAACAGGGACGAGTCCTTTATGAATGATTTATTCGCCTTGGGGAGGGTTGTTTTTGAAAACAAGAGTGAATAAGTATTTCCGTTTCTGCGGTGAACCTCAAATGAAGTATTTCTGTACCAGACAAGTAAATTCCCGAAGTAATCGTAGTTCGCCACTGCGTTACTTATCGTAAAGGAATCGGCAAAAAAGAAGTTGTTCTTGTCTATTCCGTAAACCTTTACCGAGTTTTTATTTCTTAGAATAATAATTGAATCGCGCACTGACAGCGTATCCGCACTCTCAAGTGAATCCATCTTAACAAACGTATTCGTGGCATCATCGTTCTTCACCAGGTAAATCTTGTTCCCCGAATGCTGTATAATTCTGTGCTTTTGTGACAGGGCATAATAATTGTCAAA
>JAAYVN010000132.1 GCA_012517155.1 Ignavibacteriales bacterium
ATCATAATTAAACACAACTCCTGTTGATGGGTTGTTTTCATTTTGAAAGTTAACACTTGTACCGCTCCAATTCCGGAAATAGAATCTGTGTGTTTTACCTGTTTGGGAAAGTGCAATATCCTGAGGCGATATCGCCTGTACCGAGTAGTAAATCGGATTATTACCTGTATAAGGTTGATCCAAGAAAACACCCCCATAAGAACTTGATGAATTATTCTGAATTTCAAGCGGCGATGGATATTGATAATATTGGTTTGTTTGGAACCAGTTATTGTTATTATCTTTATTAAAATACCAAGGGTCTTTGAAAGAGATGTTATCATTCGCAGGGTTTAGTGCCCCAACTTCTGGAAAAATGTTTTTTATAGTAACAGGTGCTGTAGCAATGAAGTTTGCATCTTTTTCAGCTGGTGTAAGATTATCGGCAGTAAATGATAATTGAAGATTGTAGTCCGGTGTAAGGCTATTGCCATACCACATATTAAATTTTTGAGTAGTCCCGCTATAGTTAACCAGAAAAGGCAATTCGTTTGTTCTGCTTTGATGCAGTGTTCCATACTTAAAAGGAACTTTAGAACCCGTAGGAACCGGATTAACTTTATCATTATCAATTATCAAGGAACCGTAACCACTGCTCATAACCTTATTTGTAAAAGTATAGATAGAATTTGTTGCACGAAGAGCTTCATAAACATCAAGTAATCCATAGCCATAATAATTATGAAAATTTTGTCCATTCATTCCTGGAACTTTGACAGCGGTAACTTCAATAATTTTTTTAACTAATGCGGGAGTTAAATTAGGATTTTGAGATAGTAATAGCGCAATTGCCCCGGAAACCAGAGGGGCTGCTAAAGAAGTCCCTGCTCCAGAGGATATACTACCTGAGATATTTACCCAAGAGCCATTTGCTGGTGCTACAACTGATAATTGCGAACCTGCACAATAGTGACTGTTAATGTCATCTGAATTTGTTCCGCTTACTGCGATAACACCAGGATATTGTGCCGGATACATTACTGGTGCTCCGGATGAATTACCGGCGGATGCTACTACTACGATTCCAGCATTCATACATGAAGTCAGAGCTGCATCTAAAATAGATGAAGGAGAGTAAGTCCATCCTAGACTAATATTAAGTATTTTGGCATTTGATGAGGTTCTAATCCAATTAACAGCATTAATAATATCATCCATCTCAATTCCTAAAACTGTTGTGCCTTGTGGATTAGTTGCCTGGAACCCACATCTGACAAGGACAAGAGGAGTATTCCACCCAACTCCTGCTATCCCATATGCATTATTTGTTGTGGCCGCAGCAACTTGAGCAACTTGGGTGCCATGTTCTCTTAACCCAGTAGCATCATCATCAATATTTACGTAATCTTCATTAGGGTCAAAAGTCCAACCCGGATAACTTGCTAATTCTATATCTACGAAATCTTTTTGAAGATAAATTTTAGGCAATATTTCTTGATTCGTGGGTTGAAATCCCGTATCCAGAATAACGATACGAATATTAGGGCTACCCTTTTGAATATCCCAAGCTTGGCTCATTTTTATCTTTGCTAAATTAGTTTGTGAATTATAATATGGATCATTTGGATTTACAAGTTCACTACCGAGTACATTTGGAAAAGCATCTTCAATTATATCACTTTTCTTTAATTCATTAACAGCATTTTCTATTTCTTTATCTGTATATTCAGGGAAATAAATAACAAACGCCCTGTTTAGTCCCGTCTCTTCTTCTACTGAATCAAAATTATCTTTCTTTAAGATGTTCTCAATTTTTGTGATTTGATAAGCATCAATTAATCTGTTCATTTCTGCATTAGAAGATTGCAGCTCGCCAGTCAAAAGTTCGCTTCCAAAATCATTATAAGCAGATTCGGTCAGCTTAATAATTGCTTGACCGGGTGCAAATAGAAGTAATTGTTGTGAAAACAAATTGCTAATAAAAATCAGCAAAAGTATGGTCAAATATTTCATTATAAATTCTCCTTAAATATATTGTGTAGATTGTTTTTTATTTTTTAATCACTATTATAGCAGAATAACCTCCTTTCCTTCCCACTGCTGCAGCTGTGTTTTGTTTATAATCAACTGAATACCAACGATATTCACTGCTATAACTAAAAGTCTCCCCTAATTGAATTGTACTAACTCCATTGAAATGTCTGATAGTATTTTTCTCACCAACAAAAATGAAATCATTATTCTCATTTCCTCTTATTCCCCATGAAAATCCTCGACCAGAGAATGGACCTGAATTCAAATCGTTAAATTCAATCCCGATAGCATAACCCCAAAGACTAAGATTATATCTGTATATTAAATTACCAACTGAATAGAGAGTTCCACTACTATTCACCCAAATGCTTGTTATTGGACCATAAAGATTTGCTGAAAACATTTTTGTACTGTCAAATCCTGTTCCGTAATAATAACCGTCAATTATTTTCGTAACTGTATTATTACTATTAATTTTTAAGACTATGCCCTGCCCAGTGCTAAGATCACCACCGCAGACATACATTAAACCATTTTCATTTCCGTAAACATCCGATAAACCTAAACTCGTTTCGCTTTCTATCTTTGCCCAGCTACTTCCGTTCCAGTGTGCGATGAATCCATTACCACTGACAACATAAAAGTTATTGTTTGACTTACCCCACATTTTATTTGCAGATCCATTTAGTTGAGTGATCAATGTACAATCGTTTGTAAATTGAATTCCATTATATTTCGTGATGCTACCATCTATATGTGCAAATAAAATATCACTTGATGAAAAAGCTAATAGAGTTTTAATCGGAGGATAATCCACGCCTCCACATGCATTCGTTTTAATCCTCTTCAACTCCCAATTATTTCCATCCCAATGAACTGCATTGTAGCGTTTAGGGTCTGGATTACCCAAAGAATCCTTCATATAAATCTCCCCTACTGCCCAGATGTTGTTTTCATCTATTATGGCTACATCGTAAAGCGCACTGCTGCTGTGCTGTCCGAACTCAAATGTCTGCCAGGTAAAGTTGTGGCTTGTTGTATCAAGGGTTTTGGCGGTTGCTTCATTACTGATTAATGTCTGTCCCTGATTAAGCAAAATTACCTGAAATTTGTAATTCCTGTTTACTTCAAGCGAATCTACATACAAGACCGTATCTTTGCCTGATATTGTTACAATTTTATCTTGAGTCCCGTCAATACGGATAACACCCGACGAGGGAAGTGCTATATTTCCCGCTTTCAGCTCAAGCCATACTTCCGTACAAGACACATCTGTTACGGTTAGCCTGCTTTCCTCCTTTACTTCAGGATCAGTCGAATTACAACTCAGACTTATTATTGCCACAAATAAACTAATTATTATTTTTTTCATTTTATTTGCCTAATGGTTCTTATTGTTTTGCAATCCATTATTTATTCTTCTGATAGTAACTGTGAGAAAGGAAATTAAATTATTTACAGGGGATAACGTAGCTTTTATTTTGTTTAAAGTCAATAGGCATAATGCTTATTTCTAAAAATGAATATGCCGTTTTTAGCGGTTTTTCGATACCCGGGTTTTTCCGTAATCACAACCGGAACTTCTTGAAAATATTCAGAAAGTTCTCACGCTCAAACTCCCCAAACTCTTAAAAACAGTATTCCGTATTTTATCCGTGAAAATCCGCTTAATCCGCGTCATCTGTGTTCTATTAAACAATCAATGACCACGAATGACAGCGAAGCTAAATGACCATTAATGACTCCGAATTATCTCAACTGTCTTTTATCCGTTAAAAACGTTACGAACGTTATAAACGCTATTTCACCAGGCTCATCTTAATCGTCTTCACAAAATCACCGGCGATTATCCGACAGATATAAACACCGCTCGCCAGTTTGGAGGCATCAAAAGTCACCTGATATCTTCCCGCTTCCTGTTCCTTATCTACGAGCTTTGTCACTTCCTTACCCAGTATATCATATATCCCTAAAGTTACTTTGCTGCTTACCGGTAACTGATATCTGATCACCGTCTCCGGATTGAAAGGATTTGGATAATTCTGATGGAGGGCAAAACCGACAGGGATATTTTCGTCCTCTCGGGTGTTGAGAAGACCAAGTTTTTTACGCATAAGTACTGAAAACATTTCGGGTGTTACTACTTCCACATCCATCCCAACAATCGGATCGGCTTTGATTAGATTAACGACCTGAATTAAACGGGGCATGGTGATATCGGCACTTGAAATTGAAGCGTTATCCTGCCTGAACCTCTGATAGCCGGCAATTAAGAATCCGGGTTTTGTCTGTTTTTTAATATTGGTGATAATCCTGTTTGCCATTTCTGTCAGGTTCGTGGCAGTACCATAGAAACTCCCGTCACCGGTGTGATTAAACATCAATGCCTGATAGCCTGTTATGGGAATCTGTGTTGGTAGCTGGGGATCAAAAAGCATGGTGAGTTTGGCATCTATTGCTTTCTGAAACTGACCGTATTTCTGGAAATTGAAACTGTTGCTGATAGTCTTTCCCCGATAGGTCATCATACCGGCTCCGGCATAGTGTTTATATCCATAGATATTATCGACTCCGAACCGGTTCATAAGATATTTTGTTGTGTCAATTGCATTCTGCAACACTGCCCCACTCCAGAGATCAGGATAGGCATATCCAAGAGGAGATGTTACACTCAGGAATCCGTCGTTTTGTGTTCCGGTATCGTAATAATATTTTGCCAGAAAAGGGCATTCATCGAATAAATGGAGGTTCCATCCCCAGCCGACAGGGACTTTTCCCCTGTCAGCCGAAAACCATGCACCGGACTGGAAACCAACCACCCAGTTTGCGGCATCCCCTTCCGAACCGATAAAAATTATATAATACTTGTTATCCGGTTCAACAGTATCCGGGTCAACTTTGGATTTCGGGATAAAATATTGCTGCTCAACCTGAAATGATGAATGAAATGAGAGATTGCCCAGAAGGGTTTCATGGAAACTTGATCCGAAAAATGCGAACCATTGTGTCATCGGCTCTGGTTGAATCCAGCCGTATATATGAAATATCCGGTCGCTGTTTTTTGTGTTAAGATAGGTTAGTACGTTCTCCAGAATATCTGCTTTTGAAACTGACATTGAATTTAAATCAAGCCCGTCTGTCCCCGCAAGATTTACCTGAAACATTTTTTGAGAAACCGTCCAGTCCGTGATTTCGCGGATGTAAAATTTCGACGGATTGCACAGTGGAAGGATATTCTGAACTCCCCAGTTTAACAGTGTCAGATACCGCGCTTCTTCATTGAGCGATGTATTGTTCCATGGATGTGTCGGATTATCAACTTTTCCTGTAACCCAGACCGGTGAATCATCGTTAAATGAATCTGTAATCAGTACCGAATCGCTCAGCGGCAGATTATACAAAGTTGCCATGGCGGAAGTAACTGGCAGCCGGTTACATAGCCCCCCTATCATCGCCGCTTGTTCCGCTTGCCATCTGAAATTCTGTCCCGAAAAATTTGAATAATAACGGTTTGGATCGTACGATATTCCCCCTTGAATATATTCCCTGAATTTGTCTATTAACTGAGATACAATCTGAACTGAGTCAAACTGAACATTCCCGTAACTCCTGTATATATCCCTCCATTTTTCATCGGTTTGATTATAACTCCATGTTTCATACACGTTTAATAGATATAATCTCGCCGAATCCCTGTTTACAATCCCGGCGAGAGTCATAGCGAGAAGTTTTTCCTGAGACCCCGCACCGGTACCGTTATAAAGAACAGCTTTATATGTCTGCCCATGCAACTGAGCCACAAAAAGACTAAATATAAATATATATCTTATCATACTAAAAATATTATTGATTAATATTACAAGTATAGCAAAAAACCTCTTCCTCTGAAACAGAAAAACGATACTTTCCCAAATGTTAAGAATTTCGGTTTATTTAACCCGGTCTTCTGTCTGACAAATTGCTCCGGGCGTGGTTTATGGAAAAATAAGTGGATTGTATTCAAGCAGAAATAGTTCTATTTTTGTTTATATTTAATGTGTTTCTAATTTTTAACCCCATCTGGATTCTTACCATTAGTCTGAATTAAGATAATTAAAAAGAGTTTCAATGCAAAACAATTATCATTTGTTCCACATACCCGTAATGGGAACTGGTTTTTCTATAGATACCCCAATCAAGGTGGCACCGTTTGGGATATCATCAGTGATCTCAATTATTGACGACATCCTTGTGGAAAAGGTAAGAAAATTCTATGCCCGGAAATATAACTTCAGTTTTAAAGAAATTGCTCATAATGAGTTTGACAGTCGGGCGAAAAGAATTACCGAATACCTGAACCTTGTTCAGAAAATAGTAAATATTAAAATTGAAGAGATTAAGAACCAGCCCTTCTTTCACCAAAACAACAAAAGCAAGTACTTCGAAATGCTTCCTGAAAGTAGTCCCCTTAAGCATGCTTATAACAGATTATTTCACATAGTGGAAGGACCTCAGAAGGATTTTCTTGCCGCAGAATTAAATGACTCTATACTCCCCGGGTCAATTGACGTTAATATAATGTCTAAAATAGACCAGATTAATCTGACAACAAGAAAGGAAATGACCGGCGACGAGTTCAGCGAAGCTAAGGCTGCTCTCCGGGGTTTTGCTAAAAGCAACCTGAGTTCATCCGTGGTTTTTTCAGCCGGAATTAACCGTGGTCTGTTCACTTCCATCTCTCAATTCAGCGATTTTTACCGGGACCATACTGGTCAATTAAAAAAGAAAATTACTCTTAAAGTTAGTGACTTCCGCTCCGCTCTGATACAGGGGAAATTTTTAGCGGCAAAAGGTCTCGAAGTTAGCGAATTCAGAATAGAGTCGGGATTAAACTGCGGCGGTCATTCATTTGTTTCAAACGGTCTCTTGCTTCCATTCTTGTTACGTGAATTCAAAGAGAAAAAAGCCCAGCTCACCGAAGAATTGAAACCTGTAATCCAAAGATACTATGAAACTATGGGCCGGGAATTTCCCCTATCCGCCCTCACCGAAGAACCCTTAATAACCGTCCAGGGGGGAATTGGAACTGGCGGAGAAGCTCAACGAATGATTGAAGATTTTGGGTGCGATTCAACCGGATGGGGTAGCCCTTTCCTTTTGGTACACGAAGCCACTAATGTTGACAGAGATACTCTGGAATTATTGATGAACGCAACAAAAGATGACCTCTATTTAAGTAATTCTTCCCCACTTGGCGTTCCATTTAATAATCTTAGAAACACAGGATCAGAGCATTGGACAAAAACTAAATCTCTTACTCCAAAACCCGGCTCCCCCTGCCCCAAAGGCTGCCTCGTTTCGAATACGGAATTTTCTGACACCCCTATTTGCACTGCTTCAACTCTTTACCAGACTCAAAAGATAAGTGAAATTAACAACCGGGATACATCAGAAGAAAATAAAAGAAAATTTATTAATGCGGTGCACGAGAAAATTTGCTTGTGCGAGCATTTAGGGAACGGAACATTAATTTCCCTCGGGATAGATAAAAAGAAAGTTTCGCCTCAGGCAATCTGCCCGGGTCCGAATATTGTCTGGTTTAACCGTGAATATTCTCTTCGCGAAATGATAGACCATATCTACGGCAGAGGTCTTTCACTTGTTCCTGAAGAAAGACCACACATGTTCTGCCAGGAAATCGAGTTATACGTTAACTATATTGACAGATTATTCGACACAATCGAACTGGATGAAAAAGGAATTTCTTATTTGAAAAAGTTCAGGGAAAATCTTGAGACCGGAATGGACTATTGCTTGGAAATCGGGCTTAAAGAAGCTTATCCACATGAGAATCTTGCGTCAATTCCTTCATTCATATCGGAACAAAAATTAAAACTGAACAGAATATTCGCTGAGAATAATCTTTTTTAACTTTCTATTTCTCCGCAATGCCTCTAAAGAGAATTCTTTCTACCCTCTTGCCGGAAAGATAACTCTATATCACAAAACTGAATTTACTCCCCTCGTTCTCTCTGCTCTCAATGTTTATCTTACTTCCGTGCTTCTCTACAAAATCCTTACATAAAAGTAAACCTAACCCTGTACTTGGTTCTCCGTCCGTACCCATTCGGCTCGATTTTACATCAAGTCGGAACAGCGAATCCATTAATTTTTTACTCATTCCGATTCCGGTGTCTCTCACTGAGATTTCAACCTTATTGTTTGCGAGAATTTCTGCGGATACAATTACCATCCCCCCCTTGCGTGTGTATTTTAATGCATTCGACATAAAGTTTCTTATAACCGTGCCTATCATATTCCTTTCTGCCGTTATTTCAATGTCTTCTGAAATATCTGTAATTAACTCAACCCCCTTTAATTTGTAACTATTTGCCAAATGATCTTCATTTTTTTTCACAATTTCTGATAAATTGAATCTCTTAGGCTCGAATGCTATCTTGTTCTGCTGCATTTTTGACCAGGAAAGAAGATTCTCTAATAATTCATATAGATTCGTCGCTGAGTCTTTCAGGTCTTCAGTTAATTTTTTTATTTCCAACTGATCAAAATCCTCAATATTCTCTGCCATCATTTGTGAAAGCGTCATGAAACTCCCAAGTGGTCCCCTCAGATCATGCGAAATTATCGAAAAAAATCTGTCCTTTTCGCTGTTTGCTTGAATAAGTAGTTGGTTTTTCCTTAGCACTTCGTCTGCCACCTTCTTCCGTTCAGTAATATCCATAGATACACCGGTGATAAGCAGTGGCTTCCCTTCCTCATCTCTCGTCTCTATTGCCCCTATTTCGTAAAACCACCTATACTCCCCCGTTTTTGTTTTTATTCGGTATTCTGTTTCATAGTTGCTGTCCTTTCCGGAGAGCAGATCTCTTAACTTAACTTCTGTCCTTTCCTGATCTTCCGGATGAATAATTGCCGTAAAATTACTGTGATGACTGAAATCCTTAGCCCCATACCCCAGCATTTCTGTCTTTTGTCTGTCAAATTTAATCTCTCCCGTTTTTATATTCAGTTCCCACCATGCCATATTACCTACCTTCATGGGAAGTTCAAGTCGCTTTGAATATCTGATAATTTTATCTTGTGCTTTCTTCTTCTCCGTTATGTCATCGAATATTACACAGAATCTTTCCGTTGTATTCCACGG
>JAAYVN010000133.1 GCA_012517155.1 Ignavibacteriales bacterium
CTGCCGAAATTAAAATCACTCCTGCGTAAAGTAAAACCGGATATTATGCATGCACACCTTGCTTCAAGTTATGGTTTGCTGGGTTCGCTTTCCGGCTTCCACCCTTTCATAGTTTCGGTGTGGGGCTTTGATGTTTACAGCTTTCCGCAAAAGTCTTTTCTGCATAAAGGCTCGCTTAAATGGGTGTTCAGAAAGGGGGATATTATCCTTTCCACAAGTAGTATTATGGCAAGGGAGACTTCGAAATATACTCCAAAACAGGTGCTGGTTACTCCCTTCGGGATTGATACCGAAGTGTTTAAACCGGATGGTGCAGAAAACCCTAGCGAGCTTGTTATCGGGACGGTAAAGAGTCTGGAAAAATGGTATGGTATAGATTATCTGATGAAGGCTTTTAAGCTGACAAGAGAGAGACATCCGGAATTACCACTACGTCTACTGATTGTGGGGGGTGGAAGTATGTACGAGTATTACCGGCAATTGGCAAAGGAACTGGGAATTGAGGAAGTTACAGAGTTTACCGGATTTGTTCCATATCAGCAAATACCGGAATATCATAAAAAACTGGACATTTACGTTGCGCTTTCTGTTTTTGAAGATGAGTCGTTTGGGGTGGCGGTGCTGGAGGCACAGGCTTGTGGTAAACCGGTGATTATTTCACGAATTGGCGGACTTCCGGAAGTAGTGGCGGAAGGTAAGTCGGGTTTTCTTGTTAATCCCCGTGATGAGGAAGCCGCAGCTTCAGCGATGGAGATTCTAGTTTTGAACGCTGCTAAAAGAAATGAAATGGGAAATAATGGACGTGCTTTTGTGTCAGAATTTTATGATCTGGAGCATAATACCGATAAGATGATCGGTATCTATAAAAGCGCATTGAAAAGGAGCGAAGTTGAGAGTTAAGAGTATTGATCAGTCCGATCTTTTGGAGATTTGCAGGTTGCATAAACTTTCTTTTGATAAAGCCCATTTTACTTCTGTCCTGCCGGAAAGGCTTTTGCAAAAATATTATGAAAAGATAATTGAGAAGTGCGAGTACGGAATTATCCTCTATACTCCGGAGGGAACGGGGATTGGATTTGCAGTTGGTGGGAAGGACCTTTCAGGTTTGATAAACCCCTTTATTAAAAACAACTTTTTCCAGCTTCTATGGTTGCTGATCATGCATCCGCGCTTTTTAATAGAGAAGGTTCGTGGGGTCCTCTCTTTAATATTTAAAAAGCAGAACATCATATCGGAAGCAGAGGTGATTTTGCTCTCCATTACCACCAATCCCGATTTGGAGATGAAGGGGAAGGGGAGTGCGGTGCTCGCGGAGTTTGAGAAATTGCTTACTCAGTTTGGGATAAATAGTTACGGGCTTGGAGTTAGACGGAATAATAAAAAAGCGATTGATTTTTATTTGCGACAAGGCTTCCGACTTGAGTTTGGGGAGCGGGATTCGGAATACTATATCAAGCATTTAAAAAGTTAAAACCAATCAGTTCCCTGAATTGGAACATCATTATATGCATTAACCTTTAGGTTATTCAGTTCAATGAAAAGTGGTCTATTGATTCCGGATCTTGGTTCTGTAATCTTAAAGTGTGGTTTTGTACCACTTTATTGTTTCGTCCAATCCTTTGTTAATGTTGTACCCGGGATACCAGCCCAGTTCTTTCTGAATTTTTGATACGCTGATTACTCTGCGCCGGATATTATCAATATCGCGTTCGGGCACGTATTCCACAGATGACGATATTCCCATCGCCCCGATAAGATCAACAAGCTTGTTTACTGAGGTCTCAACCGAAGTACCTATGTTGTAGGTTTCCCCGAGTCCTTTCGGGTGAACGGCGGCTAATATGGTTGCAGTTAAAGCATCCTCAATAAATGTGTAGTCCCTTGTTTGTTCACCATCACCGAATACTTTAAGCGGTGCACCGGTCAGTGCGTTGTGCACGAATTTACCAAGTACTCCGCAATAGGGATTTCGCGGGGATTGACCGTAACCGTATACATTTGAGTATCTGACTATTGTTACCGGAAGGTCGAACGTAACGTTATAAACATTCATGTAGTTCTCCCCCAGCAGTTTGGATGCGGCATAATGACTTAAAACATTCTTCGGATCATCCTCCTCCAAAGGGAGTTTTGTATTGCTGCCATATACAGATGCGGAA
>JAAYVN010000134.1 GCA_012517155.1 Ignavibacteriales bacterium
AAGATAAATAATTTAAAGGAGTATAAAATGAATATCAATTTTTTAGCAAACATTATTCTAAAGGGGAAAATAGAAGTTTTAACAGGATTGCACATAGGCGGCAGCAAGGAAAAACTTGAAATAGGCGGAGTTGACAGCCCCGTTATTCGTGATCCTTTCACAAATTATCCTTTTATTCCCGGCTCAAGTCTTAAGGGCAAATTAAGAATGGTCCTTGAATTCGCTCTCGATAAAGTCGATGCATCAGGCGATCCCCACAAATCGAAGAATGCAGACGACGAAATCTGCCTTATTTTTGGCAACTTTGATAAGGAAGCCAAAGTTCCAAGCGGCCCTTCACGCCTTGTGATAAGGGATGCATTCCCGGATGAAAGCACAATCAGCATGTGGGAAAAGCTCGATTCGGAACTTTTATACACTGAATTTAAACCGGAAAATTCTATCAACCGACTCACTGCAGAAGCAAACCCCCGCTTCCTGGAAAGGATAGTTAAAGGATCCAGGTTTAATATTGAAATGGTTTATTCAATTTATGACTTCGACGGGGACAAAGGTAAACGGGATCTGGAGAATTTCAATCATATTGTCAAAGGATTTAAATTGCTCGAGCATAGCGGGCTCGGTGGTAATGTTTCCCGCGGTTATGGTCAGATAAGGTTTTTCCTTGCCAATCCTATTGTGGTTAAAAAAGATGACTATGAGAAAAACTCGGAATCTTTCAAAAATGCAAATTCCAAGTTGAAGGATGCAGAACTAAAATCTCTTGCTGATTTTAATTTACCAATTTCCCTGTAGGGGTTGCTATGAAAATAGTATTCTTAAAACCAAGGTCTTCTATCCGGGAGAACCTCTCATCCGATTCACTTTGGGGTTTAATTTGCTGGGGTATCCGGACCGTCTATTCCGAAAAGAAACTAGTTGATTTCATTAAACATTATGAGGGTTCGGGGGATGTCCTTAAATTATCCTCCGCCTTCTTCGTCATTTTTGGAGAAAAAAATAAAAGACAACTTCTTTTTCCAAAGCCGGTAATGCCTCAGTTTGAATTAAAAAAGTATCTGGCCGATAAACCCGCAAAAGATAAACTTTTGGCTATGACCAGGTTGAAAAATATTAAAAAGCAAAAATTCGTTACACTTGATATTCTTAATAAGTTTATTACAGGGGAGTTCGACGAACTTGACTACTTCAGCTATTTTGACAAGCAGGGAAGTACCGTGCCTGTTGTTAAGTTAAAAAGAACGGAAATGACGCACAATACGATAAACAGGCTGACGAACACAACAGCTGAAAACTCGCTTTACACTAAAGATGAAATATTTCTCCCTGAAAACACCGGCTTGTTCTTCCTTCTCGATGGGCCTGCTGAAATGCAGGATATGGTCTTTGCCGCACTTCGCTATTTAGAGCATGTGGGTTTTATGGGGGATGCCGGAATTGGAAAGGGTAGCTTTAAGATTGAAATTGATGATTTTGATTTTCCTGATGTTGAGAATCCCGATTCATTCTTGTCCTTATCACTTTATCATCCTGCAAAGGATGAGGTGACTTTCTATTCATCTGTCCCGCAGAGGTGTTCTTACAATCTTGTTTCCAGAAAGGGAAAAATCAGTTCCGCACATCTTGGTCAATCTGATTTTTGGAAAAAATCAATACTCTTATTCGCCGAGGGTTCAGTTTTTCCGCTTATGAATAAGAAAAATTACGGTTATAATCCCATAGTTAAGAATGCATCGGGACCGGTTGATTTCAATGTGCATCATTTCGGAACTGCTTTCAATATTTCGATGAGGATCAAAAAGACATGAAACTAATATTAAAAACTTTATCGCCATTACACATTGGCACCGGAAATGCCCTCGAACCATTTGAGTATATTGCCGAAAATGAAATGTTTCACAGACTCGACACCAGCGAGGCATTCAGGATCGCTTATGAAAGACACGAAAATTTTCCGGAGCTTTACAGTTCCTGGATTCAAAAGACTACAAACGAAATCATTCAACTCGATAATAACAGGAATAATTCCGGGGATAAAAATAAAAAACTGGCCGTCCTGAGAAAAAACTTTAACTTCAGCTATTTTTGTATTAATCAACTTAAGGATAAAGTTCTCAAAACGGAAATTGAAGAAAAGGGAATAAAATATTCATGTTCAATGCCCTATGGTCTTCAAGGGAAGAAGCAGGTTTCGGAGTGCATAAAAACATCAGATTCATTGCCTTATATCCCAGGTTCTTCTATTAAAGGATTCATCAGAACAGTTCTTATGACCGAAGCATTTATGCAGTTCAAGCCGGACAAAAAGTTAACAATGCTGAATTCCGATTTGGAAACGGTTCCCAGTAATGATTATAAGAGATTCAAGAAACTTGATGAGAAAATATCTGAAGAGATTTTCTGTTGCCACAATGCAAAAATCAATCGCGGAGATACTGAAAGACTTGATTTAATGAAGTTCATCGTTATATCTGACGTGTCGCTCGTTGATACAGGCAGAAAATACTCCGACTATATGTCGGTACTTCCGGTAAATCTGTATCTTTCAAACAATTTACCTCAGACTCAAACCAACTGTTATGAAGTCGTAAATCCCGGAATAAACTTTTCATTTGAGATCAAAGTCAAGTATCAGGAACTTATTAAAGTTTACAGGCAATCCCAGACTCCAAATGCAAAATACTGGACTGATTT
The DNA here is from genome assembly GCA_012517155.1 of Ignavibacteriales bacterium. Lineage (GTDB taxonomy): Bacteria > Bacteroidota > Ignavibacteria > Ignavibacteriales > Ignavibacteriaceae > JAAYVN01. Next base: position 2,695 of record JAAYVN010000134.1, read on the forward strand.
CCCGGGGAAATTCAAAAACCTGTTTAATCTTGATCCGGCAACTTTAAACAACAGTAATGCGGAAAAAATAATAATAGATGCTATTTTATCTAAAATAAATAGTTTTATTGCCCGCATAAAAACCGCAGACGGATCATGGCTCGCAGATATGGCAAGATTTTCTTCGAAAGACACCAAGGGCAAACTTCAGTTTAACCATATTTCATCATTCATCTCAAAAAACCTGAATCATGCAAACGTCTTAAACATTGGCTGGGGCACCGGTTTCCCGACTAAAACAATTTTTACCGCTCTTCAAAATGATCCTGCGTTAAAGCACATCGTTGAGGATATGTTTATCCTGCTTAAGATAGGAGTTCCGAGAAATAATAAGAGCACCGAGCTTACAGCCCCCAATCTTAAGCACTTTCCAAAATCCAAAAGTTATTACGCGGGTGAGGAATATATACCTGTCTTTCCAACGGGATGGGTTGCCGTTTTTCCGGAAGCAAATGATTTCGAATACATTTTTAACTATCCGGAAGTAACCGGGATTACTGTTCAACCCCCGCCAACAGAGAAGGAAGAAGTTAAAACACCCGAAGAATATAAAGAAAAAAATACCAACAGGAAAGTAAAGAAGGACGATATAATTGAAGCTGTTGTAACAAATTCAGAATCACCATATATATTCGTTGAAATTCTTCATCCTGAATTTCCAGGTAATCTGAAAATACGGTATGCATCAGGAATAAAGCAGGGAACATTAATTAAAGTGCAAATAACTACCCTCAGGAACAACAAAATTGAAGGAGTTAACTTCAAAGGTTTTCTTTAACTAAAACAACAAATCATATTATGAAAATACTTTTCCATTTTTTAAGCGGACAGGCATTGCCCGTTTATATCGCAACCGGTTTTATTAAACCGGATTTAAATGTTTATCTTTATACTCCGCAGACGCAGGGTATTATTGAAACGATCAGGGGGGTCATTAAACTGAATTCGGATAGTTGCAAGGTTCCCGCATTTGATTACAAAAAGGCGCATGAAATTATCACCGAATATATTAAGCGCTATAAAGATCATGAACTTATAATGAACTTTACCGGCGGAACAAAGGTACAGTCTACTGCGGGTTTTGTTGCATTCAGGGAGGCGGGCAGGCAAAATCTGTATATTAACAGCGAGGAAAATAAAATAATCACTTTTCATCAGGACGGCAGGACGGAAATTTCAGAGAATAATGTAACGATTTCATTAGATGACTACTGTGCTCTTGACGGTCAGAAGATCAGACCTTTTACGGAGAATGAAAAAATACCGAAAGAGTTTTTGAGTCTTGGTACTTTTTTATCTGAGAATTTCAGTGAGTATTCAAACCCTGTGCTGCAGTTCGCAAGTCTTCGGGGTAAACCAGGGGCAGGAAACATGATTTACCCTTATACTAATCTAAATGCTTCTAAGACAGGAATAGTGATAAATAAGCAAAAAAGCATGTATCAGGTTGAGTTCGTGAGAAAAGGTAATATCGTTTTCCGGACTTCTTTTTACCCGGATACATTGCTTGATGAATTAACAGGAAAATGGTTTGAAAAAAAGGTTTTAAAGAAAATCAGAAATACCGGCGTTTTTGACAAACTTTACACAAATGTGATATTTGACTGGAAAGATGAACGAATAAAAAGAGAGTTTGAACAAAAAAACGAAATCGACATAATCGGAATGAAAGGAACATATCCTCACATTTTCGAAGTGAAATCCGGTGGATTCGGTAAACAAAACATAGACAAACTTATTGCATTAAAGAAAGTTTTTGGCCGCTACTCTTCCCTTTACTTCATAACTTATTTTCAAATAGAAGGCAGGAAGAAACACCTTAATGAGAGAGTTAAAGACTTGGGAATAAACCACATAACCTATTTCGGGATTGAAAATTTCTTTAAATCACACAAACTGTTCAACCCTAATTTATTCTGACAGCTATGAACTTACCCAAACTTGAAATATACAAATTCATTTTCCGCCTTAAAGTTGTTGACTCCCTCAACGTTCCCGAATATAAGGGGGCGATGATCCGCGGCGCGTTTGGCTATGCCTTTAAAAAAGTTACCTGCATTACACGGATGAAAGAGTGCGAACCCTGTATGCTTAAAGATACCTGCAGTTACTTCAAAATATTCGAAACTGAAAAGCCCGATAACAACATCTTTTATCTGCGGGGGGTGAAAAAAATTCCTCATCCCTTTGTGCTTCAGCCCCCCCCGGATTCTCGCCGGGTGTACAGGCAAAATGAGGATATGGATGTTGGGGTTACTCTGTTCGGAACAGGCATAAACTATTTCCCTTACTTTGTTTACACCTTTATAAAAATGGGGGAATTCGGGCTTGGTAAAGGACGGGGGCATTTTGAGCTTAAAGATGTTTTTTCCGTAGGGCAGTCCGGCCGGAAAACCCGCATTTACGACAGCAAATCAGGCAAAATCAAATCCGGTTATAAACCACTTAATTTGGAAAAACTTATTTCCGGATTTCCTGCCTCACCACAAAAAACAACCCTCGAATTCCATACTCCTTTCCGTTACCAGTCCGAAAACAAGGTGGTGTGGAATCCGGAACTGCTTGATATCAACAGAGTGTTAAGGAACATAGAAAAACGGATTTTCTCCCTTGCGGTCCTTTACGGTGATTCGCAAATAAAGGATCCGGGGAAAACCGAATACCCGGATATTAAGATAGTTGAGAATTCTCTGACTTATAAAGACTGGGAGCGCTACTCAACGCGACAGAAAAAACGCTTTTCACTGGGGGGGTTTACAGGCAAACTGACGCTAGGGGGGGATTTAAGTTCTGTTATGCCAATGCTGATATTAGGGAGTGTTGTCAGCATCGGTAAGAACACACTTTTTGGACTTGGTGCTTACACTCTTAAGGCGGAGTGAGAATGCAGTATCATATTTGCTATGATATTTCTAACGATAAAAAAAGACGGAAAGTTGCTGACCTGCTTGCAGATTACGGCGTAAGGATTCAGTATAGTGTTTTCAGGGGCGAGCTAAAAAAGAAGGATGTTAAATCCCTGTTGAAAAAGTGTGAAAAATTAATTGATGTAAAAACTGATTCGGTTATGTTTATTCCTCTTTGTGCAAACTGCGAAAACAAAACTGACTTTATCGGCACAACGTATTCTGTTGTTAAACTTAACATAGTATCGGACTCGGATATGTAAAAGGTATTCATGTGAAATTAAATAAGAACATCGAATTATTTACACCTGCCGCAATACGGAATGCCTGGTTATCAGTAAAAAACAAAGGTGCCGGCGGCGGCGTAGATGCCGTTTCGGTGGCTGATTTTGAATTAAACCTTGAGGATAATCTCTCGCGGCTTTACACCGAGCTGGTATCCGCTTCTTACGTCCCGGAGCCTTATCTTCAGATTCTTATCAAAAAGGAAAACAAAAAGGAATTCCGGCCCCTGGGGCTGCTTACCGTTAAAGATAAAATTGTCCAGACTTGTGTTAATACCGTCTATTCAGAAAAACTGGATAAAATATTCGTTGATTCAAGCTATGCCTACAGGAAAAGTAAAGGACACTTTAAGGCAATAAGACGAATAAAGGATTATCTGACCCGGAAGTACGCCTTTGTTTTGCCGCTTGATATTGATAACTTTTTTGATACAATCAACCGGGAAATTTTGTTCGAAAAATGCAGGGACTATTTTCATGATCCTTTTGTTGAAGCGCTTGTTAAAATGTGGGTTAAAATTGGTGTAATCTATAAGGAAAAATATATTGATACGGGAGTTGGCATAGCGCAGGGCGGGGTTATTTCCCCATTGCTTTCTAATCTCTACCTCCACAGTTTTGATAAAATGTTGCTGGAAAAAAAGATTGCCAACGTAAGATATGCCGATAATATTCTTCTCTTGTCAAAAAATCCGGACGCATTAAAAGAGGCGTATGATGCAACAACAAATTTTCTGGGGGAAAAACTTTGTCTTCGTCTTAACGATTCCGGATCTGCCGGAATTGATGTGAATAACGGTTTCGTTTTTTGCGGGATCTACTTTAAGGACGGTTTGTGCCGTATATCGGATAAAAAAATTTACGGAATAAAAGAGAGCATAAAAAAAATAGTATCCGGCACCCCGTTGGCTCAGATGACAAAAAAACTGAATCCCCATCTTGGCGGAGTTCTGCGTTATTATTATTCTTTCGATACCGCGGATCAGATAAAGGAATTAAATTCCATTCTTATTAACACATTGTCCGGGAAAATTAAAAATGAATCCCTGACCACCCCCCTTACCAATAAAGAGTTGAAAAATTTTCTGAAGGATATAATACTTATTGATGAGGAGGATAAAATAAGAGGAGTAACTTATTTTATTTCAAAAATCAGGAAAAATGAGGGGACTGATGGGACCCAAACCCCGCCGGCGGTATCAGATAAGGATATTGAAAGAAAAATTCTTTATAAGAAAAGAAAATATAAGAAAATCTGGTATGAGAATCTGGAAATAGTGATTTGCAACGAGTTTTCTCAAATTGGACAGAGTAAAAATAAAATTACAATCAGGAGGGAAGGCAAAATCCGGAATGAAATATCCGGGGATAAAGTAAAAAATATCATTATTTCGGCAAAAGGGGTTACAATTTCCTCCAATGCGGTAAAACTTGCTGCCGAACAAAATGTTAAGATAGACTATTTTGATGAAATCGGAAATCCTTATGCTTCCATCATTCCCTCCATTACCCCGGTTTCCGGTCTGGTTGATCTTCAGTTTGAAGCACAAAGAAGCATTAAAGGAAAAGTTATAGCCCGGGAATTAATACTTGCTAAAATAAAAAACCAGGCAAGTTTGATTAAATATTTTATTAAAAACAAGTCACGCCTTGAAAAGGAGAAGTATTCAGTGATATTCGATGAACTGGAAACTTATCTGGCAAAAATAAAAGATATAGATCTGAATCTGGATACAGACGACTACCGGGACAAACTTCTGGGTTATGAAGGAACCTCAGCAGTTTCGTACTGGGGAATGGTTAAAACTATAATACCCAAAGAGTATGAATTTGTAACCCGCGAACATAAAAATCCCGACAATATTGTCAACAATGCCCTGAATTATGCATATGGGATACTATATACAAGGGTGCTTAATGCTGTTACCGTTGTGGGATTGAATCCGAATATCGGTTTTCTGCACAGAGAACAGACAAACAAGCCCGTTTTAATATACGACATAATTGAACCATTCCGGGCGCCGATAGCAGACCGTGCGGTTTTTGCCTTGTGCAACCGTAACGTACGCCTCAAAAAAGATAAAAAGGGTTTCCTTGATAATGAAAGCAGGAGCAAAGTATCAAAAAGTGTTCTGATCCGGTTAAACAAAGAAATAATCCACAAAGGAAAAGAAATCAATTATTCAGATATTCTGCTAAACCAGGTAAAAGAAATACGGGGATTTTTAGAGAATGATGCCAAGCGCTTTAAAGGATTTTTAAGCAAATGGTGATAAACACTGGGGGAGAAGTTCTTTGACATATTGACTGACAGGGCTGAATTTAAATGAGAAAAACGGCTAGAAGCCGGAAAATTTGATAACACCCTGTAAAACAACAACTTATGCCGAACAGTTAAAGCAAGTGAAGCCCGGCGAAAGTTCTCATTTATCAAACCGGTATGTTTTTTCCGGGAGATATGAGAAAAAAGCCAAAAACGGATAGTCAAAACAGAGTAAATTCAGCTTTTTTTAAGCGTCATTTTCTCATTTCTCAATATGGGGTAAACGTCGTAAATGAAATGAGAAAGTGAAAAACCCGGCAAAACAATAAAAAAACAAAGGAAAAGAGGGTAAATCCTGAAAAATTAACAGTGCAGCTACCAAAAAACAAAAGGAGAAATGAGAAAAAATCAAACAAGAGCATTTAAGTCTTTGCAAATAATGAAGTTATGATTATTTTTGAAATGGGTAATTTGGATGTTAATTTTGTAAGTAGTTGAAGAATATGCTATCTATTCTATATACCTTGAATGAAAAGGATTGAGACTTTTATTAACCGGGAACAAAATTCTGATTCAGTTAAAACTGTATCGGATTTTTTATCTATTCTATATACCTTGAATGAAAAGGATTGAGACTTAGAAAACTCTGAATTTCATGGATCGGAAGATCCCTATCTATTCTATATACCTTGAATGAAAAGGATTGAGA
>JAAYVN010000135.1 GCA_012517155.1 Ignavibacteriales bacterium
CAAAGGCTTAGGGGGAGCGGACACGCATCACGATCTAAAAAAAGGAATAAGATATTGAAATGAGTAAAGAGTCTTTTTATTTCCCACACGATTTTGAACCAACAAGCGATCCGAAAATGCAAGCACTTATTGGAGAATACGGTGCAGTCGGGTATGGAATTTTTTGGCGGATAGTTGAAATGTTACACTCGGACGAAAACCACAAACTTCCGATGAAACAATATATCTTTATAGCAATTGCTAAGCAAATGCTAACAGATGTTGAGCAAATCCAAAATGTGGTTAAATATTGTATTGAGGTTTGTGAATTGTTGGTAGAATCGGACGGCTTTATGTACTCTAATCGGGTGAACAGAAACTTTGATAAACGTGCAGAAATAAGCGAAAAGCGAAGTATTGCCGGGAAATTAGGAGCAATTGCTAAGCAAAACTTAGCAAACACAAGCAAAGAAAAGAAAAATAAAATAAAAGAAAATAAAATAAAAGATATATATGATACGCCCGCAGCTTCGCAAAATATCCAAACTTTGATGATTAGAACCTTTGGGAGAAATCCAACAATACCGGAACAAGAATTAATCCAAAATGAATTTATAAGACCCTTCGGATGGGAGACAACTTACCGGTTATTTAAGGAAGCCTCCCTCAAGGGCTTCAAGAAACTAATCACGCTGAGGGACAGCATAGAGATAATTAACAACAAACCACACATTAAGGAGCGAGAAAATGGAAACTATCAAGGAAACAGCAGAAAGACTCAAAATAACAATGGAGGAGGGGGAGACGATCCCGGAGAACGAGAACTCCTCGAAAGACTTAAAAACAGACCCTATAAAAGCAATAGTGAACGGCTTACCGGAGAGGTTTAAAGATTGTGGGCTAAAAACATTTATACAGAATGATTCCAATAAGGGGAATTATGGATATGCAATGAGTTACATCCGAGAAGAATTGGATAAATATAGTGCAGTATTTTTCGGGAATTGCGGGTTGGGGAAAACACATCTTGCAATAGCGATAGCGAAGAATTTAAGACCAATCGTGTACGATAGAAGAACTGGGATGAGATATACTAAAGAACAAATTATTAATAAAGATTATGGGGTATATTACGCGTTTAGTTATCCTCCGATAAAAAAACCTCAAACAAACTTTATCAATGCAGACGAATATTTTGTCAGATGCAACGAGGTCACATTCAACAAAGAGAGCAAAATCACCTACGTCAAAGAGCTGTTAAGGTCGGAGCTGCTGATCCTGGACGACCTGAGTCTTGCGAATATGACCGATGCTAAGAATGAGAACTTGTATCTCCTGATCAATTCCGCTTATCTGGATTGCCGGAATATCATTATAACAACTAACGCAACCCTGGCACAACTCAAGCACTACGATGTAAGGATATTCAGCAGACTCGCCGAGATGTGTCACTTCCAGGAGTTCACAGGGCAAGATTGGAGGCTGAAGTAAGTTGAAGGGCTGGTATTTTGAGGAACGAGAACGAAGATTCCAAGCTAAGAAACACGAGATACTTATGCTGCTCGGGGAACTTGAGTCTAAATTGATAAAGCTCCCCGGGAAGCGCTCGGCGGAAACACAGAGAATATTCCATA
>JAAYVN010000136.1 GCA_012517155.1 Ignavibacteriales bacterium
ATCCACCATATTACGTTTACGGACAAGAGAGTTGTACATTAAAACCAGAATAAGGAGAACTACAGCAATTACTATCAACACAATTTCCATTTTACCTCCATGGTGATTGAAACAAATAAATAATTAGCGAACAAAAAAACGTCAGATAATTTTCCGATCAATAACTTCCGCAATTCTTTTAAGCTGTGAAAGGAGCAAACAGAACTGATCCGGTTCAAGAGCCTGGGGTCCGTCGGACAAAGCATGCTGGGGGTTATTGTGCACCTCAACCATGATTGCATCCGCCCCGGCGGCAACAGCCGCGCGAGCCATTGGGATAACGCGTTGCCGCAGACCAGTTGCATGTGAGGGGTCGGCAGCTATCGGGAGATGACTTTTCTGATGAATAACGGGAATAGCGGAGAGGTCGAAAGTATTCCGGGTAAAATTCTCAAAAGTTCTTATACCCCGTTCACAGAGAATCACCCCTTCGTTTCCGCCAGATAAAATATATTCGGCACTAAGCAACCACTCTTCGATTCTGGCAGCGAATCCCCGTTTCAGCAGTACCGGTTTTTTTCTTTTTCCAAGTTCTTTCAAGAGGGGGTAGTTCTGCATATTTCTTGAGCCGACCTGAAAGATATCGGTATATTCCTCAATCAGGTCAACATGCCGGGTATCCATTACTTCGGTGACAACGGCAAGTTTAAAAGTATCGGCTGCTTTTCTAATAAGTTTGAGTCCATCAGCGCCAAGACCCTGGAAAGAATATGGAGAGGAGCGGGGTTTGAAGGCTCCGCCTCTCAAAATACGGGCGCCGCATTTTGCAACCAATTCAGCAATTTCAAAAATCTGTTTTTCATTTTCCACAGAGCAAGGACCGGCAATAATAGCGATGCCATTTCCGCCAATTTCGACCCCCTCATATCCGGGAAGCGTGATCAGGGTGTTTTCGTTTTTATTTTTTCTGCCGGAAAGTTTGAAACTTTCGTCAGTTTTAATGACATCGGCAATACCCTCAAGGTGTTTCAAGTTTTTGCTATTGAATCCGGGTTTGCCTCCGCTAACATGCAATATCACTTCCTCCTCGGAAGAAGATTTATAGACGGAAAACATATTCTCCTCAAGCAAGGAGATGATTTCGTCCATTTTTTTGTCAGTTATATTTTTTTCAAGTATTACAATCAAAGTAAACTCCGATAAAGTTTAGTCGTGAAATTTCTTTTCTCCTGCAGTAATCCTAATAGAGAGATGATCCTCCTTTGTGGGTATTGCGCAGGAGTAGTCGGGGGAATATGCACAATACGGATTATAAGCAAGATTAAAATCGACAGTGTAAATATACTGGGGATTTGGGTTCAACTCAAAGTCAATATATCTGCCCACTCCATAAGTTTCCTCACCAGTGGTGGCGTCGGTAAACCATATTGAATAGTAGACCTGTCCGTCGCGGGTTGTTCCCTGATAGACGTTAAGTTTATAAAGAGCTTTAAAGTAAGAAAAAATCAGGTAGCCAAATCGAACCGCTTTCCGTTCCTCGCCTTTTGTGCCGAAGATTTTGACGGTATCTTTCATTTCGTATTCGACCAAAGTGCTTTCGAAAACGAATCCGGGATCAACGTCAAAGTAATTAAGCGGGTGGAAGGGGACTTTTGTCCGAGCATTGAAAGGGGATGAAGGGCTTGTGCGGAACTCTTCATCCTTAGCCTCGCGCAGTTTTTCAATTTTTTCTATATATTTTTCCTGTTCGGGGGTATAATCACTTCCGCAACCGGCAACAAATAAAAACATAGCAAATATAAAAAAATACTTCACTTTATTCTACCTTTTTTTTCAATTCGTTAAGTTTATTCAGAGCTTCAAGAGGAGTAAGATTATCAATTGCAAGGTCTTTGAGTTCAGCGCGGAGTTTATCGTCCCTGACTTCGAACAAATTAAACTGAAGTTCGTCCGCTTTGCGCTTAGCAATTTTAGCTTTCTTAACCTCATAGGGAGTAAGTTCCTTTGATTCCAGGTTGGCAAGGATTTCCTTAGCCCGATCGGTAATAACATCAGGGAGACCGGCAAGTTGTGCGACTTGTATTCCATATGAGTGATCAGCCTGACCGGAGATGACCTTATGCAGAAAAATAACTTTATCCTCGTACTCGCGTACATCCACTTTAAAATTTTTAATTCGGGGGAAAATATCAGCCATTTCATTAAGTTCGTGGTAGTGGGTAGCGAATAAAGTCTTTGCGCAGATATCGGGATTTTCATGGAGATATTCGGTAGTAGCCCAAGCTATAGATATGCCATCGAAAGTGCTAGTTCCCCGGCCAATTTCGTCGAGGAGAATCAAACTGCGGGAGGTGGCGTTATTAAGAATATTTGCGGCTTCCTGCATCTCAACGAGGAAAGTAGATTCCCCTGCGGTTATATTATCGCTTGCCCCGACACGTGTAAAAATTCTATCGACTACGCCAATCCGTGCTTCTTTAGCCGGGACGAAAGAGCCTATTTGTGCAAGGAGAACTATCAAGCCGACCTGTCGCAGGAAGACAGATTTTCCAGCCATATTGGGGCCAGTGAGGATAATAATCTGTGATTCCTGAGTATCGAGGGAGCATGAATTAGGTGTAAAATTCTCACCAGGGGGAAGAATTCTTTCAACAACCGGGTGTCTTCCATCCGAAATATTCAAAACGGTGCTACCGTCAATAAGAGGTTTAACGTATCCGTATTGTGCGGCAGTTTCGGAAAGACTAAGGAAGCAATCGAGCATGGCAATCAATTTTGCATTTTCCTGAATTTCTTCAGTTGAAGAGACAATAAACATACGAAGGTCGTTAAACAGATCACTTTCAAGATTATAAATCCGTTCCTCAGCATTCAGGATTTTCTCCTCGTACTCTTTCAGTTCGGGAGTAATAAAGCGTTCAGAATTAACGAGGGTTTGTTTTCTGATATAACTCTCCGGAATTTTATCCTTATTAGCATTGCTAATATCTATGTAATATCCGAAAACCTTATTATAGCTAACCTTAAGAGAGGAAATGCCCGTTCGTTCGCGTTCCTGCTTTTGCAGATTAGCGATCCAATCCTTACCGTTAACGGAGATATTTCTAATTTCATCAAGTTCCGGACTATAGCCGGGTTTAATAACGCCACCATCCGAAAGGCTAAGAGGCGGGGACTCAACAAGGGCGTTATTAATTTTTGCGACGACGGAATCAAGCGGTTTAAGTTTATTATTAAGATCGCTAAGAGTACCAGAGGTAAAGCCGGCGAGTAATTCTTTTAAGCGAGGGATTTTTGCAAGGGAAAGTTTGAGATTAACAACGTCCCGAGGATTAGCCCTGCCGGTGCAAATCTTTGAAGTCAGGCGTTCAAGGTCTGAGATTTCCTTAAATTCAAGGATGAGCTTTTTTCTTATTTGAGAATCTTGAAAAAAAGCATCGACGGATTCCTGTCTTCTCAGAATGGGTTCCGGTTTAATCAAGGGAGCGGAGATCCAGCGTTTAAGGAGGCGAGCACCCATTGGGGTTTGAGTTTTATCGAGAATTGAGATTAAGGATCCTTCCCGTCCGCCATCCTGCATGGAATAAATAATCTCCAAATTCCGCTTTGTGGCAAAATCAAGGATCATATAGTCGGAAGCGTTGTAGAGACTTATTTTGTTAATGTGGGAAATATTACTTTTTTGAGTTTCCCTGAGGTAAGTCAGCACAACTCCGGCGGCAATCACACCGATGGGGTAGCGGTCTATTCCGAAACCTTTTAAGTTAACGGTCCTGAAGTGATTTTCAAGAAGTTCGGCAGCATAATCATAATTAAAAAGCCAGTCATCCATTTTAGAAATTCTAACAGTCGGATTGAAAGCGGAGACGGTTGAGATAAAAAAGTCCTTATCCTTTTTAGGGATCAGCACCTCTGCCGGGGAGATAAGTTCAAGTTGTTGACGCAGGTTATCCGAGGGGACCTGATAAAGGTGGAATTCAGCGGTAGAAATATCGCAAAAAGAAATACCCGCTATATTATCCCGGATACAGACTGCCATGAGGAAGTTACTTTTTTTATGGTCGAGCAACTTATCGGAGAAGGCCACGCCCGGAGTGACCACCTCTACGACGTCCCTTTTGACAATTCCCTTAACCATTTTGGGATTTTCGAGTTGTTCGCAAATAGCAACGCGAAGACCTGCGCGGACGAGTTTAGGCAAGTAAGTATCCACGGCATGATGGGGGAAACCTGCCAGTGGGACATCGCCAGCGCCACCATTAGCGCGCCTGGTTAAAGTTATCCCGAGCACCCGCGATGCTGTTTTAGCGTCCTCATCAAAAGTCTCATAGAAATCCCCTATCCGGAAGAGGAGAAGAGTGTCCGGATGAGATTCCTTGACTTTATAGTACTGCGCCATTAAGGGAGTTTGCATAGAAACATTGACTGACAATTATCTAATAAACATAAAATTTCAGCATGCAATTTAAGTTAATAGGACTTCAATAACAAGTAAAAGGGGAGAGAAAGAGATGGATGGGGAATGACATGGCGGTTCATTCAGGAGCAAATGAACTTAAGGGAAGATAATAGCAAAAATATTAGCATACTATTCCCTACTTGTCCCTTAGCAAGTTAACTAAACCGGAGTTAAAAACAGAAGTATACAGTATATTACTTCAATAATATCATTTTCTTTGTTTGAATAAAATCACCTGCTTGAAGCCGGTAGAAGTAAATGCCGGAGCTTAGTTGAAAACCGGAGACATCCAGATTAAAAGAGTAATTTCCCTCATCTTTTTCACCGTTAACCAAGAGAGCAACCTCGTTTCCCAGGAGATCAAAAAGCTTAAGAGTAACATAGCTGCGGGAATTTATGTTGTAGGATATAGTTGTTGAAGGGTTGAAAGGATTGGGGTAATTCTGGTATAGTTGGAAATTTATATTCCGGTGGAGATTGTCGACGATTGCAGTGGGCAAGTCGGAGAAATTTCGGGAGTATGAATTATCAATTACGGACGAGTAGGTCCGCGCGACGGAAACCGAATTCAGTGGTGAAGTACCACGTCCGCCGATGTAGGCTGTGAGTATATCGACAGGTTTGTTATATTCAAGTTTAAAGGGGCCGATAGAAATCACGCTTTTAATATCTCCAGGGTATTGTGCCAACCAGCCGATTTGTTGTACAGGATCGCCGGAAAAGTGGAAATCAGGAGTAATATTTGTGCAGGGGACACCTCCTGCGACAGTTCCATAAGGAAAAGAGCAGGGATTTGGAAGCAGACCATTTCCCAACCTTCCCCGCAAAAAATATCTTGCCTGAAGGACGTTGTCCGGTTCATGGTAATAAGGATCGCCACCGAAAGCAGAAGAGCCGGAAGAAACCGATAAATTTTTAGCACCCGGGAAAACTTTGATGCCCAGGAAGGGACCGAGGTGGTTATATGCGGAATCAAGAGGGATATCTATTCCCTCATCGTAGGAGCCATTTTGATTTATGTCAGTGAAGGATATTCCGGGGATATATGACACAGGACCCTGAACAATTTTCGAGAAGAGAGCGGGAGGATCAGGTCCGAAAAGGGCATCGGGTCCCTGGTTATATGTAAAGGAGGACTGATGCAGAGAGTCCATTCCGAAGAGATCGTCGGGATGGTCGCCAAGGTCAGGATCGCCATACATACCAAAAAAGACGGAATCCATAACGGGGACCTGAGCATTTTTATTAACAATAGAATAACGCACGAAAAGAGTATTATGAAAAGCGGGATCGTTACCCCAGCGGGATGCGAAGAGGATTTGCCGAATCTCGATTCCCTGGGGGGGAACAGAAAAGCGTCTTAAGTTTTGCGGCACGCCATCGTTAAATACGCACCAAGCAGTTAAGTCACCAAGAAGATCTGGCCGATCTTCATTTGGGTCCCAAATATTATTATTGTTTTTATCCACCGGGTTATACATCCCATCGTTATCGCCATCAAAAAAACGAGCGCCGGAGTTAACAGCACCTCTCCAATTTTGCCAGGAGGCTGAGAAGGGGGGATCGGAGGATGTGACAACATAGATGCGATTCAGAGAATCAGAGGGTGATGAACCGACCGGACCCGGGGTATAATCCTCAACCAAGCCAGCAGCCATTACTCCATTTGACCATAATAAGTTACCGCTATAACCAGAAAGAGCAAATCCACCGGAGAAAAGGGCAACAATATTATCAAACTTCCCACCAGAACCGCCAACGAGTGGATTATCGTCGGGGATATTAATCTGGGCAAGTACGCCGGCGTTATTCAGGGGGAAATTAAATTAATTTATAAAAAAGCGGTAAGTGAAGGGATCAGAGGTCTCCGGGGCAGGATATTTTGACTGGGGTCGCAAAGTTGAGGTGAAAACCAAACAAAGGGCAAAAAGAGAAACAAAAAAGAATCTCATAGCTTTTAGAAGTTTGTTTAATTAATAAATAAATGTAAAAAAACCGGATAAAAATACAAAGAAAAATCTTTAAACCAATAATACTTTTACCAGAGTAAGGGATTTAGGAAAAAAATCCAAAAAATGAGACAAAAAAAGATCTTTTGTTAAAAAGAGGGGGAATTTGGGATTGGGGAAGTAGGGCAGAAGGGGAGCAGAACGAGACCAGAACGGAAGGGTATAGCGTGGGAAAGAGGAAAAAGTCTCCTTTTGGGCAAAAAGTGGAGGTTAGGAGAAAAACCGGGCAAATAGCAGTTTACGATAAACCACAGATTTGCCAGTTAAAAAAATCAGATTAATCAAGCGCCAAGTTTACCGATTATACCTCTTTTACAGCGGTTCAGGAAGGAGAGGATTTCCTGTGCTTCGCTTGAGCCGCTCATCTCGGCGGCGATTTTCTCCTTTGCCTGACTAACATTAAGCCCGGAATCGTAAATTATGTGGTAAGCTTTTTTAATGTTGTCAATCTGTTGGGGGGTAAAACCTCTGCGTCTCAGACCGATCGAGTTGAGACCGGCATATTTTAAGGGTTCTTCGCCGGCAAGGATGAAAGGAGGAACGTCTTTAACCACCCTAAAGGCACCACCGACCATACAATGTTTTCCGACTTTACAGAACTGGTGAATGGGTGTGCATCCACCGATAATTGCCCAGTCGTCAACTTCTCCGAATCCGCCTATCTGAACCCCGTTTGCAAGAATGCAATTATCCCCGACCACGCAATCATGAGCCACATGAGCGTAGGCCATCAGCAGGACGTTTGAACCAATAAGGGTGCGTTTTGTTTCATTGCTTCCCCTATGAAGGGTTACAAATTCATGGATTGTTGTATTATCGCCCACAGTGCAGATGGTAGGTTCGGGTTTAAATTTAAGATCCTGACAGACATGAGCAATAGAAGCGCCCTGATATATTATTACATTTTTTCCTATTCTTGCTCCGTCGTAGATAACAGAGTGAGGGCCTATTGAGGAATTGTCTCCGATTTCGACGTCATCGTATATCACGGCGAAAGGAGCAATGGAAACATTTTCCCCGATAATAGCTTTGGGGCTTACAATTGCGGTATGATGAATTTTGCTCATAAAAATTTCTTTTAATTAGTCTTTAATTACCGGAGGCCTATCGACCACTGCGGCCATAAAATCTGCCTCGGCAACAAGCTGATCGTTAACGTATGCCTTACCCGACATTACGACTGTCTTGCTTTTTTTATTAATCATTTCGACCTCAAGGAAAAGCTGATCCCCGGGGAGGACGGTCTTCCTGAATTTCGCATTATTAATCTGCATAAAGAAGACGAGTTTCTCTTCGGGATTAGGGAAGGCATTCAGGAGGAGAATTCCGCCGGTTTGTGCCATGGACTCAATAATCAGGACTCCGGGCATCACCGGTTGACCCGGGAAATGTCCGGGGAAGAAAGGTTCATTAACCGTAACGGATTTGACGCCGATAACTTTTTTGTCCATATCGAGGTGGATAATCTTATCAACCAGCAAGAAGGGATATCTGTGGGGAAGAATTTTCTCGATGGCGTTAATATCGAAGACGACGCCCTCTTTTTTAACGTGCTGGAATTTTCTAACGAGTTTTTTCTGCTGGTAAAGTTTTCTAATTTGTTTTGCAAATTCGACGTTAGACTTATGTCCGGGTCTTGCGGCGAGGATCTGAGCTTTTATGGGGACTCCGATAAGAGCGAGGTCGCCGATCATATCGAGCAATTTATGGCGGACGAATTCATTTTTAAAGCGAAGTTCCTTATCGTTCAAAATTCCTTTCGAGCCGATATGGATTTTGTTTTCGATACCGAGGGAGTCAGCGAGGGAGTCGAGTTCGGGTTGGGACATTTGTTTATCCACAATAACCACGGCGTTATCAACATCACCGCCCTTAATCAGGTTTGCTTTAGAAAGCTGTTCAACTTCGCTAAGAAAGCAGAAGGTACGGCAGGGGGCGAACTCGGTAACAAATTCTTTTTCAAGATTAAAGAGGCCGGTGTGCTGACTTCCGAGAGCAGGGTTCTGGTAGTCCACCATCACAGTAATTCTATAATCATCAAGAGGGAGTGCAACGATATCAATTTGCTGTTCTTCGTTGTGGTAAGTCACTGTTTCTTCGATAATCAGGTAATCCTTAAGGGCTTCCTGCTGCTGGAAATCGGCTTTGAGAAGAGTTTCGACATAAGGCATGGCGCTTCCGTCGCCAATAGGTGGTTCCATATTATCGAGTTCAATTATCAAGTTATCAATCTGAAGACCAACAACGGCAGCCAGGACATGTTCAACGGTATGAACGCGGGTATCTCCAATTCCGAGGGTAGTTCCACGAGACACGTCAACTACGTAGTCGCAGATTGCGGGTATTTCGGGATTTCCGCCCAAATCGGTGCGAACAAACTTAATTCCGGTATTTTCGGGAGCGGGTTTGAATGTCATAGTACACTCTACGCCGGTATGCAGACCCACACCAGAAAGAGACACAGCTTTTTTAATCGTCCTTTGTTTTTCTATCATTAGATCCTCTAAAAAATTATAGAAACATTAAAATAAATCTTCCAAAAATAGCAAATCAAACGATCAATTACAATTTCAGAAGAAAGCGAGAAAGAGGCGGGAGAAGAAGTTCACCAAATTTATATATAAATATTTAAAGAAAAATTAGTTAATTTTACTTTTTAATTTTAGTTAAATGATAAAAACAAACCCGTTCCAACAGATTTGAGGAAATTATGATTAAATCTTTTCGTATCGCGCTAGCTATTATATTTGTTCTGTTTGCCATTGAATCAGGGCAAGCTCAGCAGAGCACGATAGTACAAAATATAATTAACCAAGTGAATATAGACACACTTGTTCAGTTCGTAAAAGAACTATCCGGTAATGTACCCACAAAGATAGGGGGACAGCCGTACACAATATTATCCCGTCACAAAAATCAGCCCGGCAACGACAAAGCACAGCAGTGGATACAGGAAAAATTCCAGCAGTATGGTTTTACTCCAGTAGTACAAAGCTTCAGCACAACTGGAAAGAACGTATACGCAGTTCAGACGGGAACAGAATTTCCAAACAAAAAGTATATGATTTGTGCGCATTTTGATGATATGCCAAGCGGCACGACAGCACCGGGGGCCGATGACAACGCAAGCGGAACAGCGGCAGTACTAGAGGCAGCAAGAATTTTAAGAAATTATTCTTTTCCGTTCACAATAGTTTATGCGCTTTGGGATGAAGAAGAGCAAGGACTAATAGGGAGCGAGTATTATGCAGAGCAAGCAAGTCTTGCGGGGGACTCGATAATGGGAGTTATAAACCTTGACATGATTGCGTGGGACAGCAATAATGACAGCAAGGCGGAAATCCATACGCGTCCGATAGGGAGTTCAAATCTTATAACCAGCAAGATGTACGAAGTAAACACCACGTATGGGTTAGGGGTAGTATTAAGCACGATTAATCCAGGTTCCACATACAGCGATCATGCGTCGTTCTGGACCAGCGGATACGGGGCGATACTCCTGATAGAACTTGATGGTGATTTCAACGCATATTATCATACAGTAAACGATCTAGTAACGCAGGCATCATTTAACAAGCCATATTTTGCAAAGTTATCCAAACTAGCAATCGGTACATTAGCAACATTCCTATTAAACTTAAACCTGACGATTCAACACACGCCGTTTGCTTCAATAAACACAAGCAGTCCGATCAATTTATCGGCAACGGTAGTAAGCGGGCTAGAAATGGGTACCGGAGCAGCGGGACCAAAACTTTACTACCGGGTTAATCAAGGAAGCGGTTACGGGCAATTCGCGGCGGTAAGCGGGACACCAGCGGAGGGAACGACAGTATACAACTTCACGATACCCGCACAACCGATGGGAACCTCGGTGCAGTATTACATAGCCGCACAGGATGTTGCGGGAGCAGTAGTAGCCACTTCGCCAGCCGGAGGAAGCGGAGTGAATCCCCCCGGAGGAACGCCTCCGTCAACGTTTCACCATTTCTACGTCGCGCAGTCAACGGTTGCATTCACGGACAGTGCAAACAGCACGAGTCAGTGGACCACGACATATTCATGGGGGACTACAACCTCAAAGTACGTATCCCCGCCAACGTCATTCACCGATTCGCCATCAGGCAACTACCTGGCAAACACGAACTCATCGATGATGATGAACAATGCAGTTGACCTGAGCAACATACTAGGAGCAAATTTATCGTTCGACGTGCAGTTTGATATTGAGACTGACTGGGATTATTGCCAGATACAAATAACGACAGATAACGGATCATCCTGGACACCTCTAGCAGGACAGTATACAAATCTGGGAACCGGTTCATTCCAGCCAAATGGACAGCCGCTTTACGATGGAGTTCAGTCCAGCTGGGTTCGGGAGAACATAGATCTTTCACCCTATGCAGGAAAGCAAGTGAAGTTCAGATTCTGGCTGAGATCAGACGGATCACTACAAAAGGACGGAATCTATATTGACAATTTAACGGTAAGCAAATACTCGGTTGTTCCCGTTGAACTCAGTTCAATGAGTGCGCAGGTTGGGGAGGGAGTTATCAATCTATACTGGACAACCGGAAGCGAAGTCAATAACCGCGGATTTGAGATCAGCAGATCAGCTGATAAGAAGAGCTGGGAGGTGTTAGGTTTTGTTGACGGATACGGAACGACTTCGGAACCGAAGAGCTATGCATTCACAGATTCCAAGCCGCTTAACAGCAAGAGCTGGTATACGATTAAGCAAGTAGATTTCGACGGAACGGCCAAAGTATATGGTCCGGTTGAAGCAGATCTGCTGGGAAGTCTTACATATTCACTTGAACAGAACTATCCGAACCCGTTCAATCCGACGACATCCATTAAATTCAGTATTCTGAAAAAGGGATGGGTATCGTTAGCGGTATTCGATCTACTGGGACGGGAAATAACAACATTAATAAACAAAGAGACGGAAGCCGGAACGCATACAGTTAATTTTGATGCAAGCGAGCTGGTAAGCGGAATTTACGTTTATCAACTGAAGTCAGCGGATTTCATTTCCACGAAGAAGATGATGCTAGTTAAATAATTTAAGGAATTTACCCCTCCCGGTAAAAGGGAGGGGTTTTCTTACCGTCCGATGAAAAAGTTTCTTTCAAATATCCGATCCTTAACACTCCCCGCAATAACAATAATTCTTTTGCCCCTTATTTTATTTCATTCGGAGTTCGAGATTATTCTCCACAAGGGACTTGAAGCAAAGTACAAAAGAGAGATCAGGAAAATGATAAAAGCGGGCGTGCCGGAGGATCAGCTGGTTTCCTTTGTGTTCCCGGGGGACATAAGAGAAAAGACGCTGCCGGAGTTTAAGTGGACCAAGTCCAACGAGTTCCGGTACAAAGGGGAGATGTATGATATTGTCAAAGAAGAAATTTTAAATGATTCAATAGTTTACCGATGTATTCACGACGTTAAAGAATCGGGGCTATTCAAAAGGTGGGAAAGCTACCTTGACGAGTACCTTTCAAAGAATCCGGACAAGAAGTCGGAACTGATAACGATACTCGAAACTTTCAACAAGTATTATTCAACCACGGAAGAATTGGGATTATGCGAATACCCTGCAGGTAATCTATTCTTTCCAGGAGGAACGATAGCCGGGATATGCGAAGAGCAACAGGACATTCCTCCACCCCCACCGAAGCATCCAGAAGCCTAAAATAATTATTCTGCGGCGACGGAAAACATCCGGAGCCGGATTATTCAATCAATTAAAGGAGTTTTAGGGATGAAAACAATAATTTTGTTTTTATTTATACTAGCAGTGCAAAACTATGCGCAGGTAGTAACCGTCAAGGATGCAGTAACGGGAGAGCCGTTGATTAACGTGACGGTATATGCCAATGATCTGAACCGGGCATTAACCACGGATTCGTACGGCAAAGTAAATCTTAATTCATTCAGGGGGAGCGAAAAGATAGTATTCCGGATGATAGGTTACAGGAAGAAGGAAATTACCTACAATAAAATAATGGAAGATAACCGGGAGGTGCTGCTGACGGAAGATCCAGTGTCTTTGAGCAACATTGTGATTTCAGCGAACAGGTGGAGTGCGGATGAAAGCGAAGTTCCGCGAACATTCGAAGTGATCTCTCCGAAGGATATAACATTACGGAATCCACAGACGGCGGCAGACATGCTAAGTCAATCGGGGAAGGTCTTCGTTCAGAAGAGTCAGCTTGGCGGCGGGAGTCCGATGATCCGCGGATTCGCAACGAACCGGGTGTTGATAGTTGTGGACAACGTGAGAATGAACAACGCGATTTTCAGAAGCGGCAACCTACAGAACGTAATTTCCATAGATCCGAACGCACTTTCGCATGCGGAAGTGATATTCGGACCGGGATCGGTGATATACGGAAGCGATGCTATCGGAGGAGTAATGGACTTTACAACCCTCCCGGCGCGATTCTCTTACAGCGATAAAATTCTTTTTAACGGAAGCGCACTTGCGCGTTACTCTTCGGCGAACAACGAACAGACAGGGAGTGTTAATTTCAATATCGGACTGAACAACTGGAGTTTTCTTACAAGTGCCTCATACTCCAAGTTCGGCGATTTGCGAATGGGAAGCGACGGACCCGATGATTATCTAAGAACATTCTATCAGGAACGAACAGGAGGAAAGGATACAATGATAGTTAACGGAGATCCCGAACTTCAAAAACTCTCTGCTTACGAGCAAGTGAGTGCTTTGCAGAAAATAAGGTTCAAACCGGTAGAGGAGTGGGAATTCAACTATGGGTTTTACTACTCCGCGACATCGGACGTTCCGCGTTACGACAGGCTAATTGAATTAAGAAGCGGGAAACCGAGAGACGGGGAATGGTACTACGGACCGCAGAAATGGATGATGAACAATCTTGCGATTACGAATTACGGAGAAAACGGAATATATGATCTTGCTAAACTAATAGTAGCATATCAGAATTTCGAAGAAAGCCGGAACGACAGAGGGTTCAACAAAGCCGATCTGAACCACAGGACCGAAAAAGTCAATGCTCTTTCGTTCAACCTTGATATCATAACGACGTTAAGCGCCTCATCGGAGTTATTTTACGGGGCTGAGGGGGTGTTCAACAAAGTATCATCGCAAGGGGAGAAGGAGAACATAAACACAGGGAAAGTAAGTCCGATAAGCACGCGCTATCCGGATGGAGCGATCTGGAACTCATATGGAGTTTATGCTTCTTACAAGCACCGACTGAGCGAGCGGTACATCTTTGAGGGGGCGTTAAGATACAATATAGTTCACTCATCAGCAGAATTCGACATAAACTTCTTCAAGTTCTCGTTCAAATCGGCAGATGTTACTATGGGGGGGGTGACGGGAAGTTTGGGATTCAACTGGCTGCCGAATAATTTGAATCATTTATATATAAATATTGCGACGGGATTCAGGGCTCCCAATATTGATGATATAGGAAAAGTGTTTGACTCGACACCGGGACTAGTGGTTGTGCCTAATCCCGATTTAAGATCGGAGTATATATACAGCGGGGAAATCGGCTGGCGCAGCACGGTGAACTCACTAATAAAAATTGATCTAGCGGGTTATTACTCGTATCTGGACGACGCACTTGTACGAAGGGACTTCAAGTTCAACGGACAGGACAGCATTCTTTACGATGGTGAAATGAGCGGAGTACAGGCAATCCAGAACGCGGCATTTGCATACGTCTGGGGAGTACACGCCGGTTTTGAACTTTCGATTTACAGCGGTTTAAGACTTACGAGCAAGTTCAATTATCAGAAAGGGGAAGAGGAAGATGATGCGGGGAACAAAGTACCCTTGAGGCACTCGGCTCCATGGTTTGGAAGCACGAGGCTGATTTATGAAGCAGGAAAGCTAACGGCAATGCTGTACGCAGATTACAACGGGGAAATAAGATACGAAAATCTAGCGCCGACAGAGCGGGAGAAGACGACGATTTATGCGAAGGACGAGAACGGAAAGCCGTACCAGCCTTCGTGGTGGACGCTAAACCTAAATACAAGTTACAGATTGCCGGGGGGGGTTACACTTTCGGTGGGAGTTGAAAACATTACGGATACGAGGTACAGACCGTACTCATCCGGAATAACTGCCCCAGGGAGAAATTTTATAGGAAGCATCAAATATACTCTCTGAACAATCTGAATTTTTCTTATATTTAATCCGGTTAATTGAATAATTAGCCGGATTTTTTTTGTAACAAGATACAGCAGGAGTATGAAGAACAACAACATAGTGTCAAAACCCAAGCGGATAGTTGGGTTATACGGCGGGCTACTAATTTTTCTTGTCATGCTGTTTTTCGGAAATCTTGATTCAAGTAATCCACAAGTGACAAACATGATGGCGGTAGCGCTTTTAATGGCTATGTGGTGGATAACGGAAGTTGTTCCGCTGGCAATCACCTCGCTTCTTCCCGTAGCGCTTTTCCCTGCATTGGGCATAATGAGCGGAAAGGATGTTTCGGCAACATATTTTAATCATGTAATATTTCTTTTCATCGGGGGATTTCTGGTAGCAATTGCGATGGAGAAATGGAATCTGCACAAGCGGATCGCGTTGCGGGTATTAATGATAACGGGAGTAAGTCCGGCGAGGATTCTTCTTGGTTTTATGCTTGCCACTGCATTTGTTTCGATGTGGATTTCGAACACGGCAACCGCTATGATGATGGTACCGATACTCATTTCGATCATTCAGAAGCTGGAAGAGAGCGGTGGAGAAAAGGGAGTTAGCCGATTTTCAACGGGGCTATTGCTTGGCATTGCGTACAGTGCATCCATAGGAGGGATTGCGACGTTGGTGGGGACTCCTCCAAATCTTTCCTTTGCGCGGATCTTCCAGATAATGTTTCCGGAAGCGCCGGCGATATCTTTTGCCAACTGGTTTTTCTTTGCGTTGCCGGTTGCGTTAATGGCTTTTACAGTGGGGTGGGGGTATTTATACTTTATTTACAGACCAAAAAAAGAGGACTGGGAGCTACCAGACAAAGAAGCATTCCACACACAATACAAACAACTTGGGAGAGCGGGATTTGAAGAGAAGGTAGTTTTCGCAGTATTTGTGGCGATGGCGCTATTATGGATGTTTCGGGCAGATATTGCAATCGGGTCGTTCACAATCCCCGGCTGGTCCAACATATTTCCTTATCCTAAATTTATAGAAGACGGTACAGTGGCCATAGCGGTTGCGTTAATACTTTTCATAGTTCCATCAAAAGACGGGGGAATGATAATGACTTGGGAAGCGGCAATAAGAATACCATGGCGCATAGTACTTCTTTTCGGCGGGGGATTTGCCCTTGCGAGCGGATTTGTTGAGTCGGGTTTATCGTTATGGATCGGGACACAATTGAACTGGGCTAAAGGAATCCACCCGTTGCTGATTATTTTCATGATCTCACTACTCGTAACATTTTTAACCGAGCTCACGTCCAACACGGCAACCACCGAAATGATATTGCCCGTAATGGCGGGGTTATCAATTGCCACAGGAGTCAATCCGCTACTCTTCATGATTCCGGCGACCCTTTCCGCATCCATGGCTTTTATGCTGCCAGTAGCCACACCACCCAATGCAATAATATTCGGGACGAACCGGATAACAATTGGTGAGATGGCGAAAGCGGGGTTATTTATGAATCTGGTGTGTGCAGTAATAATAACCCTAATGACTTATTTTTTAGGTTCGCTTATATTCGGAATAGATCAGTCGACAATGCCATTGTGGGCGGTGCCGAAATAAGGAATTAAAAAAGGCGTCATTGAGACGCCTTTAATTTCAGAGGTTGATAATATCATTATAAATAATGAATGCCATCAAAGCCATCAGGACAAAAAACCCAGCGTTCTGAATTATCATTTTAGTTTTTACGGGGAGTTCGCGTTTAAGCACACCTTCGATAAGGATAATAACCAGGTGACCGCCATCCAAAACCGGGAAAGGCAAGATATTAATTATAGCAAGAGAAAGGCTCAACATGGCGAGGAACATGAGGAAGTTCATGAATCCGGAGTCAGCAGAGCGAGCGGCGAACTGGGCGATTTTAATGGGACCGCCGAATGCCTGTCCAAACTCAATATTACCAGTTATAACATTTTTAAGCATCACGAAGGTAAGGGCAGTAGTTTTCCAAATATCAGAAACGCCCAAAGTGAAAGCCTGAAAGACATTATAAGTTATCCGTTCAGTTTCGCCAAGGTAAGAATAACCACCAAGCGCAACGCCAATTTTTCCTTCCTTATTTGGAGTGGCGTAAACCGTAAGGGTATCAAGATTGCGCATAAGGGTGACCTTCACGGGGTCTTCGACCGATGCGGAAATAATTTCAATAGTTTGCGGGATTGAGGAGAGTTCAATATCGTCCAGAACGAGCAGGACGTCGTTTGGTTTCAAACCAGCGGAGTCAGCGCGGCTACCCTGAAGGACGTCGGTAATCAGGGGTTTAAGTCCCGCAGGGGCAAGGAAGAATCCGTTCATTTCATCCTTTGGCACAAGTTTGCGGGGGACGTAGAGGGAAGTCGTTTCGCCGGCGCGAGCGATTTTGAAATTCAGATTCTTACCAAGGTTGGTAACGAAAATGGCGGTTCTTACATCCTCCCAATATTTCACAGGTTGATTATTAATGGCGAGGATTTTATCGTCCATCATAAAGCCAGCTGAATCGGCCGGGCTTCCGGGAGTTATATAACCGACAGAAGTAGTTTTCGATTGTTGTTTTCCATAGAAGAAGTTAGCGCCCCAGAAAATAAGTACTGCGAGGAGCAAGTTCATCAAAACGCCGGCAGTAATAACGAAGACCTTTTTAGGGGTAGTTGCAGCTCGGAATTCGTAAGGTTTCGGGGGAGTGTCTGCGAATTTAGTATCCAAGCTTTCGTCCACCATCCCGGCGATTTTAACATATCCGCCGAGGGGGAGAACGCAAAGGCGGTAGTCCGTATTCCCTTCTCCGTCAAAATCCTTAGGGAGATTTCCCCAAGTAAAGCCGGTCAGTTTATTATAGCCAAAGAGGCGGTAACCGAAGCCGATGGCAAAAGCGTCCACCCGCATTTTACTAAGTTTAGCCGCTGCGAAGTGTCCAAACTCGTGAACAAAGACGAGAATGGCGATTGTGATAATAAAATAAATTATTGCATCCATAAAAAAGAATACTCCATATTAAAAAATCTGTGAAGCAAAACTGCGAGTTTTGCGGTCGCACTCAATAATATCGTCCAAGGACGGGTTAGTTTCAGCCGGGAGGTTGTCAAGCGACTTTTTAATAATCCCAGGAATAGCTGAAAACACAATTTCCCCATTAAGGAAGCGGGCAACGGCAACTTCGTTAGCCGCATTTAAGATACAAGGGGAAGAGCCTCCCGTTTGAAGCGCATCAAATGCGAGTTTCAAACATTCAAATTTATCGAAATCGGGCTCGAAAAAGGAGAGATTTTGGATTAATGGCAGATTGGTATCGGTAAAGCGCATATTCAGGCGGTCAGGATATGCAAGTGCATACTGAATAGGCAATTTCATATCGGGGTTACTCAACTGCGCTTTAATAGAACCATCGCAAAACTCCACCATTGAGTGAATAACTGACTGAGGATGAATGACCGCGGATATCTTTTCTGCGGGAAGATCAAACAGCCAGAAAGCCTCAATAATTTCGAGTCCCTTGTTCATCATTGTTGCCGAGTCTATAGTGATTTTATTTCCCATCTTCCAGTTGGGGTGATTCAAAGCCTCCTTCAGGGTAATCGAAGAGAAAGAATCCTTTGGGCGGTTAAGGAAAGGTCCACCGGAAGCGGTCAAAACAAGTTTTCTTATAAACTCAGTCTTTTCCCCAATTAAACACTGAAAAATAGCACTATGTTCCGAATCAACGGGAATCAATTCCGCGTTGTATTGTTTTACGAGTCTGGTAATGATAGAGCCGGCAACCACAAGGGTTTCCTTATTTGCCAGGGCAATCCGTTTTCCGCGTTTAATAGCCTCGATAGTGGGGGGGAGACCGCTAAAACCGACCATTGCGCCAAGGAAAATATCGTAATCCGCAGTGGCGGCAATTTCAATAAGACCTTCTTCGCCAGACAAGATTCTGGTATCGGGGCAAAGCTCCCTGAGTTTTGAGGCGGAGTCGTGGTTGCTTATTGAAACGATTTCCGGACGGAACAATTCAATCTGTTTTTTAACAAGTTCAATATTGGAATTAGCCGCAAGGGCGACCACCTTGAACTTATCAGGAAATGCGGATATCACATCAAGAGTGCTAACACCGATGGAACCGGTTGAACCGAGCAGAGCAACTTTTTTCATGCTTTTAGTAAATAAACCTTCTTGAAAGGGCAAGAAGAATATTGAGAAGAACGATCAAGTTCTGAACAGTTACAATAGTTCCAAGTTTTTGCATATCCCGGTAAATGCCGGGGTCGGTTGTACCGAGAGAGTTTTTGATCGAGGTTGAGACTTTTTTAGCTGAGGGGATAAGAAGAGCACCAACGACAACGATCAGCACAACCATCAACAGTTGTTTAGTATAGAGCCAGTGGTTTCCGCCAGAAGCGAACTGAAAGAAGCCGAAGTTGAAATAAAGCGTAAGAAGAACACCAGTAATAAGAATACCGGATAATCCAATCATTCCGGAAAGATTCAAAATCTTCAGCCAGATGAGGATCAGTTTAGGTTCTTCCGGTTTGCCCTTAGCTTCGCGGATGCTTTTCCGGAGGATCAGATCTGCGGGGAAGAGACCAAGCCAGACTACAGCGGATAGAATGTGAACAGTTAATAAAATTGCGTAAATAATCATAAAAATTGTTTTAATTAAAACGACAAATATAAGGGATGCGGGGGTGCTGAACAATTCTAAAAACTGTCCACTTTCAAAATAGTTAAGGGATAGCAAGTGAGTGAGGGATACAATGCGAGGAGAGGGGAAGTTTGGTGATATAGAATTTTTGGGGTTGAGTTATTAATAGTTAATAATCCGTAAAGCAATAATCAACCCCGGGGGGAAAAGCGGTAAGTACTGATAGTCTTAATAGCTTATTTATACCTTATTTGTACCTTGTTTATACCTTATTTGTACCCTATTAGATACGAAGGAAGAGAAAAATTTTATTTTGATTGGGATTGGGGAGTAGTTAATTTTGGGACGTAAATCGGGTAAATTAATTTGAGGAAATGATGAAATCTGCGAAATACTGGATTGAAAAGCTGGAATTAATTCCACATCCTGAAGGGGGCTACTTTAAGGAAGCCTTCCGTTCGGAGGAGGGAATAAGTAAAACAGCCCTTCCTGAGCGATACACATCCGGAAGGAATTACTACTCTTCGATCTATTTTCTGCTGAAAAACGACGATATTTCAGCATTTCACAGGCTAAAAAGTGATGAAGTGTGGCATCATTATGAGGGTTGTAGTGTGGAGCTGCACGTTCTGAGTGAAGGGGGCGGCTATAAACTGTTGAAACTCGGGAAGGATTTGGAAAATGGTGAAACCCCGCAGGTGAAAATGAAAAAGGGGGACTGGTTCGGTGCGGAATTGAGGGATAAAAGAAGATATGCGCTTACGGGCTGCACTGTTGCGCCAGCCTTTGAATACGAAGATTTTGAGTTTGGAAGAAAAAGCGAGTTATTAAAAGAATATCCGGAACAAAAAGAAGTGATTGAAAGGTTGGGAATAAAGAAGTAGGGACACAGCGGAGCGCGTCCCTACCATTACTGAGATTTATTTATTTTTGACCAACTGTATTTTAAGAGTTATAGTAACATCTTTGCCAACTACCAGTCCGCCGGTTTCGATTGCTTTATTCCACTTCAGATTATAATCAAATCTGTTAATTTTGGTGGTTGCGATCCAGCCCATTTTGGTATTTCCCCAAGGATCCTGAGTAACCCCGCGGAAAGTTGCGTCGAGAGTTACGGTTTTAGTTACGTCGCGGATAGTAAGATCGCCGGTTATCTTGAAACCTTTTCCGGATTTCTTAACTGATTTGCTTACGAATTTCATATCGGGAAATTTCTCCGAGTTGAAGAAATCATCGTTTTTAAGATGAGCATCCCTATCAGCGTTATCCGTATTTACGCTACCGGTTTTGATAACCGCTTCGACTTTTAATAATTCATTTTTTGCATTCGTTTCAGCCTCAACGGTATAATCGCTGAAGTGACCGTCAACTTCGGAAATCACCAGGTGATCCACAGTAAAGTTAACATTGGAATGACTTTTATCAACTGACCACTTAACATTCTGTCCGAAAGTTAAACTACTGAAGGTAGCTATTGCAAGAAGGGACAAAAACAATTGCCTCATTTTTTTACTCCTTATTTTGTTTTGTTAAAATTTGTGAATTCGAACTATTCTATGCCGGTACCAAGCTTTTTCAACAGATTAGAAAGCTGGGTGATTTCATCCTTTGAAAGAACGGAAGTAAGTTCCGCAACAAATTCTGCATGCCGGACAAAGATTTTATCAAAAAGCTCACGCCCTTTGGGAGTCAATTGTACAACGATAGTACGTCTATCCTCCTTGCTATGGATTCTCTCTGCCAGTCCCTCTTTTTCGAGGTTATCAATGACGAGGGTCATATTTCCACCGCTCACCAACTGTTTATTACACAAATGTCCGATGGTCATAGGTCCAAGATGCCCCATACACTCGAGTGCACCGAACTGAGGTTCTGTCAGGTTGAATGATTTCACATTTTCCGAAACTCTTTTACTCATTGTGAGGTAAGCTCTGGTCAATTTTACCCACAACGAAAGAGCGTCATCGATTTTCTGTCCGTATTTTTTTGTTGTTTTCATAATACCACGATAATTTATTTTTTAATATTATTTAATATCGTAAATTCTAAAATTAAAACAAGGTGAAAAGTTAACAAGTTCCAAAGAAAACCAAAAAATTTCTTTTATTGTTATCTTTAATTATTGAATTAATATCTTTTTTGGAAAGGAGATAAAATGAAAAAAACAGCTTTAATACTTCTTCTCGGGATTCTGATAATCAATTTGAGCGGATGCCTGATATTCAAAAAGGTGGGCTATGATATAAAAATCGGGGAAAACGGGAATGGAAGCGTGGTTATGTCGATAGAGGATATAAAGTCCGATGCGGTGGGAAATAAAGAATTTGAAGAAGACAAGACTGCCCTGTTTGAGCATATGTGGAAGAGCAACGCTTTTCTGGAAGATATGAAATACGAAGGGAAGGTTATAACCGAACGCGAACTTTATGTAGAAAATGACCTGCTAATGGGAAAAGTCAAGTACAACTTTGAAGATATCACCCGGGTTGAGGGGATACAAAAACAGGACGGATTCTACTTTCTTACGTTAGACCTAAAAGACAGTGTGGTTACGACGAACGGGGAGGTTATTTATTCCGATGAACACAAGCGGATAATCTGGGACGAGAAGGAGACAAATCTTAAATTCGAGATGTTGCCCGACTATACGCCTGCAGCGCTAAGGGATCTGGCGCCATTCTTGAAACAGCAGGAAAAATGACCAGAATAGCCGAAGTAGTTTTTCCTTATTCCTTCCGCCAGAGTTTTACATATCTGGTGCCTGCGATTTTTGAACGCGAAGCCGCCGTGGGAAAAAGGGCAATTGCCCCTTTTGGGAAAAGGATACTTACCGGTTTTATTACCGGAACAGGCGAATATGACTCAACAAAAACGGATAGTGGGATAAAGCTAAAAGAGATCTTCGACGTGATGGATAAAACCCCGCTGTTCGATGAAGAGAGTCTTGGCTTTTACAAGTGGCTTGCGGGGTATTATATGAGTTCCCTTGGGGAAGCACTCAGACTGATTGTTCCCCTTGGAAGCGGAGTTGAATCGAAACAGATTGTAAGTGCGGATACGGGAGAATGTTTAAGGCTGCTTGAGGAGCTCTCCAGAGAAAAGCGGGCGGAGACAAGAAAAAAAATAGTTGAGTATTTAAGCACGCATCCACAGGCGCCGGTAAAAACACTTCAAAAGGAGTCGGGGAAAAAGAATATTTATTCCTACCTCCGGACACTTGAAAAACGGGGAGTGGTAACAATAGTGGATGATCTTCAGAGCCCGAAAATAAAACCGAAGAAAGTAAAATTCATAAAACTCTCCAAACCAATTGAAGACATTTATGAAGCAGTCCCAGAAATCGAAAGAAAATCCCCGACACAGCTTCCGATACTCCTGAAACTTATTGAGCTCCGGGAGCGAGATGTTGAAGCGGTGAAATTTATAAAAGAGTTTGGTTACAGTCAAAGCTCACTCGAGACGCTGATAAAAAAAGGATACAT
This sequence comes from Ignavibacteriales bacterium, assembly GCA_012517155.1. GTDB lineage: Bacteria > Bacteroidota > Ignavibacteria > Ignavibacteriales > Ignavibacteriaceae > JAAYVN01. The sequence continues at coordinate 22,751 of JAAYVN010000136.1, forward strand.
AACCGCGGAGCTGCGGGAAGTGGTGCAAACCTATAAACACTACTATGCAGAGGAACTTCCGGATTTTGAACTAACCGACGATCAAAAAGGGGTAGTTAAAGAAATCCGTGAAGGAATAAAAACGGGGGAATTCAAAACGTATTTACTGCACGGTGTAACAGCAAGCGGAAAAACACAAGTTTACATAGAAATAATCAAGGACGTACTTGCCGAGAAAAAAACGGCGCTCGTGCTGGTTCCTGAAATTTCGCTCACTCCACAAATAACGACAAGGCTCATCAACAACTTTGGTGAAACAGTATCTGTAATCCACAGCCGGATGAGCGACAGGGAAAAATATGATTCATGGCGGCGCATAGTTAAAGGGGAATCGAGAGTTGTGGTGGGTCCGCGGTCAGCTCTTTTTGCACCATTGAGAAACATAGGGATAATCGTGGTGGATGAAGAACATGATGCAAGCTACAAACAGAACGATCAGGCTCCGCGCTACAATGCACGAGATGCGGCAATAGTCCGGGGTAAAATGGTAAACGCACCTGTGGTACTGGGTTCCGCAACCCCTTCAATTGAAAGCATGTACAACGCCGAGACAGGAAAATACACACTCATTGAACTTCCCAAGAGAGTTGATAATGCAAAACTACCACACATAACCCTGGTGGATATTGTGGAAGAAAAAAAGAAAAAGCGGATGGAAAATGTATTCTCCGGATACCTGCTAGAAAAGATAAGCGACAGGCTTAAGAAAAATGAAGGGGTGATAATACTCCAGAACCGGCGAGGTTTTTCGACAAGCCTTTACTGCGCGGAATGCGGGGAAGTGGAGATGTGTAAGAACTGTTCAGTTTCGCTGGTTTATCATATCAACCGGAACAAACTTAAATGTCACTACTGCGGAGAAGAGAAAGAAGTGTCGGCTGAATGCAGCGTATGTAAATCCCCGCATCTTAAATACTTCGGAACCGGGACCGAGCGGGTGGAAGATGAAATTTCCTACTATTTTCCGGAGGCGAGAATCGAGAGAATAGACTCGGACTCCATAATGAAAAAGGGAGTGCTGGGGGAAAGGCTTCAGAAATTCAAGAATGGTGAAATAGACATTCTTGTCGGGACGCAGATGGTAGCGAAGGGACTCGATTTTTCAAGGGTAACGCTGGTTGGAGTAATCAGTGCAGAGACGAGTCTTTGGATACCCGACTTCCGGGCAGATGAAAGGACTTTTCAGCTGCTTACGCAAGTGGCAGGGAGAAGCGGAAGAAGCAAAACCGAAGGGGAAGTTTTGATACAAACGCAGAACAGCCGTCACTTCGCACTGCAGAGGGTGATCAATTACGACTACGATGGATTCTATAAAAAAGAACTAGTGGACAGAATGCAGCATCACTATCCGCCGTTTTACAGGCTTTGTTTAATAGAGATGAAGGGGAAGGAATTCAACAAAGTAAAAAATGCGATACAAGAACTGTATGCGCATTTAAATATTTACAGGAAACAAATTAAAATAAGCAGTCCTACCACGGCGGTAATATCGAGAATAAGGGGGGAGTACAGATTCCAGATATTGATAAAGAGCGACAGGGGGGGAGATCCCGCGGGGGGGATATTGCGAAAGGGAATAGAATCCGCATTTAACGAATTCAAGAAAAACACCGCATACAAAGAAATAAAAACAATAATAGATATGGATCCGCAGACTATTGTTTAAGAATTCAGATTATCAAAGATAATCTCAGATCCCGGAGTTAATTTCCCGCCCAAAAATCCCATTAAATTTTCTGATTTTTTCAATCATGTTTTATCAAATCTGAGTTATGTGTTAAAGCAAGTGAGGGTTGAATAAAAAGTGAAGCTATCCGGTTTATCAGTCAAAGCTGAGTTTTCTGATTCCGATGTGGCAAAGAGCGAAGTCGTATTTAACCGGATCGACCGGATCAAATTTGCCAAGATTAGAAGTGATTTCTTCTGCCATTTGCCAACTGACATTTTTTCGTGTTGTCAGTTTTAATGAGATCGCAATCCGGGCTATATGAGTATCTACGGGGATGATTAGTTTAGAGGGGGGAATAAAATCCCAAAAGCCGAAATCGAGTTCATCTTTTCTAACCATCCAGCGAAGAAAGAGGTTAATCCGTTTGCATGCAGAACCTTTTTCGGGAAGGGGGAACATGAAACGGAAACCGGGAGTGGGTTTGGGGTGATTTGTGGAATGTGCAAGAAAATATTTTTGGAAGGAAGATATTGCAGATTTAATTTCGCCGCCGTTATAGAAAGATTCGAAAAGATATTTGAGAGTTTGTCCTTTTGAGTAGAGTTCCGCAAGAAGTTGAAACAACCGCGCTGAGTCCTGAGGGGTATAGAATCTGTGGGTAAGCGAATGGAAATCCTTTTTGATTCCTGACGGGGAGGAGTGTTGAAGATATTTAAGCGGGGTTTGTTTCATTATCCGGAGAATTTGTTCAAGTGCAGTTCCAATCTGCCTGACGTTACCGTATGCAAAAACGGAGGCAATAAAAGCAACGAGTTCTATTTCAAGCGGATTGGTGAAACGATGGGGGAATTCAAGCGGATCGGGGGAGAGTTTAGAACGGTCGAATGCGGAGTAATGGTACTCGAGTTTTTGCTTAAGGTTTTTTTGCATAAACAGTATCAGGGGATCTCTTCGTTAAACAACTTCTTGTTCGGGTCGTCATATTTAATAAACTCTTTCAATGCTTTCCCGGGTTCAGAGAAAATATCGATTGCATCATAGTCAACCAGGTAGTTGTTAAGGTACTGGAGAACGAGATAGTGTCCTTTTGTATTATCCGGAACAATTCCCGCGAAGAAGAAATCACGTTGCACAGCTGCCTCAGTCATCATATCGATAAACGGGCTGCCCAGTGGGAGATAAAGGTAAATAACATCAACCCTTGAAATACAGATTTTTTTAAACTGTTTAAACAATGCTTTTGAAAAATCAGCAGAAGGAAGATCGACATAAAGGTGTCCGGTATTAAACTTTTCCGCATAATAATGAAAAGCAGTTTCTCCTTCGGGAAAGACAGCAACAGATTGTTCCAGCGAGGATATTTGCACATCGAGATTCAAGTTGTTAAGTATTTTACGTGTTATTGAATCATATCGAACCGGAAGGAATATTGTACAAGGGGGAATTTTTTTGAGCGAGTAGAAAGCGGATATCAGTGTTTCCCTCCCCTTTCCTGCTTTAATTTCGTGAAAAGTACTTTGCGAAAGACGTGCAAGGAAGATGCAGGAGTCAACAAAACCAAAGCCGGAGGCGACTTTCTGAGAATATGCGTGAGTGGTTACACAATCGACAAATGCGAGTTCCCCACCTTCGGATTCGGCAATTTCGAAAGCTTTTTTGGTCATGCTTTTTAAGAGACCTCCACCCCGGTACTTCGGATTAACGAAGGCGGCACCGAACTCGAAAACACCTTTGAGGAACTTATGTTTGATTACTGCAACGTGTCCAAGAATTTCACCTGCATCGCTAACCGAAACAATTGAAATAAAATCGCGGCTTACATTCAGTTTCCTTAAAAGAGAGGGGTTGTAGACCTCATCCACAAGATAGCCGTAGCCATAAGACAAGTATGCTTCCTTGGTTACCTCGACAGCTTCTTTAGGATCAATCTCTCTAACGATAAAATTTTCGATAGTAACAGGAGACTGGGGTACGGATTCAGAGGCAAGCGAGACGTCAGAAGCAGAAATTGCATTATCTTTTTTGTACTTGATAAGAATTATTTCTTTTCCGGCTCTGCTCATTTTGTAATCGACATTATCCACCATTTCTTTAATAAGATAAATACCCAAGCCGGTTGGATTTTCTTGTTTTAGCAGGTTATCTTTTTCATAGACCGGGAAATTTTCGGGATCGAAGGGAATGCCCGTTTCCCGAACTTCGATTTTAATTCCGTTTTCCAATGCGGAGAAAGAGACAGTAATTTCGTTGGGATTAACTTTATTCAGATTATTTTTCAGGGCATTGGTGATAATTTCCTCCATTGCGATCTGGAGCTGAAGTGACTCCCGTTCCGAGAAGCCAATAAGCGAGGCAATCAGGTTGCAATTGGAAAAGACCATTTCGGTGGCTGAATTTGCGTATGGGAGGGACAAGGTTAACAAGTGTTTTTCCATTGTCTTTAAATTTTTTGTTTATTAAACAGTTTAATCATTAATAATTCACAAGCTAATTAGTCTTACTGTTTTACTTCCACGGCGGAGGCATCAAATTTCAGAGTGCTAATATAACGATAATAGATGAATAATTGAATATTGAGAAGAAAGAAGAGAGGATAAAAAAGCGGGTGAGAACCACCCGCTTAAGAAAGATAATATGACAGTTATTTTTTCAGGACAGTCTTCAGAACTGTATCTTTGTCAAGTTTCTTTGTGCAGAAGAACCAATCGTAACAAGTCATATCCTTCTTGTTTTCCATGCGTTCTTTTGCTGTTCCGCACGAGCCAGCAGTAGGGACAATTACGTCGTCACCCGGTTGCCAATCTGCCGGAGTTGCAACGGAAAATGCATCCGCAGTCTGCAAAGCGATCACAACGCGGTATAATTCTTCGAAGTTTCTTCCAAGACTTAACGGGTAGTAAATAATTGTTCTGATAATTCCTTTAGGGTCAATCACAAAAACCGCACGAACAGCTTTGGTGTTGCTTTCACCGGGCATCATCATACCGTATTTTGTTGCAACTTCCATTGTGATATCTTCTATCAAGGGGAATTTAACCTCAACATCCTTCATTCCCTTGTAGTTGATTTTTTCTTTAATTGTCCTCAACCATGCGATATGGCTATAAAGACCGTCAACGGAGAGACCAACGAGTTTGGTGTTCGCCTTTTCAAATTTTTCTTCCATAGTAGCAAAGGTCATGAATTCGGAAGTACAAACAGGTGTAAAGTCTGCAGGGTGGCTAAATAAAATCACCCAGCTGCCTTCATACTGTTCGGGGAAGTTAATTTCGCCCTGAGTGGTAACTGCTTTAAATGATGGAGCTTTTTCTCCAATGCGAGGCATTGAAATTGTGTTATTCTGATTATCCATATTTTCATCCTTTTTTGCACTTTTTGTTTCCCCAGCTTATAAACAAGCGCATTTTTTATAAGCGGGTAATTGTTGAAATCAATACCAATAAGATGAATTATTCAACAAAAAGTTTCAAAAAATTTAAGCTTCTATTCCGTATTCCTTAATTTTTCTATATAGTGTAGAGAGTCCCAAGTCCAGCACTTTTGCCACCTTATCCTTATCGTAGCCATTGTTCTCAAGAGTTTTGAGAATAAACTCCTTTTCAACGCGTTTCACGAAATCCTCCAAAGAGCCAGCTTTTTCGGGGATATAAATTTCCTTTGTGGTTTGCAGGTAAATCGGGAGTTCTGCAGTAGTTATGTAATCTCCCTTAGAGAAAATGACCGCACGTTCAATAATATTTTCGAGTTCGCGGACTTCGCCCCTCCAATCATAATTAACAAGGGCGCGGAGAGCATTTTTATCAATTCCCTTAACGCTTTTATTCAGTTCAATTCTATACTTATTTATGAAATGATCAATAAGCAAAGGGATATCTTCCTTTCTCTGTTTGAGAGAAGGGATATTAATTTCAATAACGTTTAACCGGTAAAAAAGATCTTCTCTGAAACGGCCTGAGGAAATCTCCTCCTGGAGATCCCTGTTTGTGGAAGCAAGAAAGCGGACGTTGACGGGTATAGAATAAGTAGTTCCCACAGGGGTTATTTCTTTTTCCTGAAGGACACGAAGCAACTTAACCTGAAGCTGGAGGGGCATTTCGCTAATCTCGTCAAGGAAGAGAGTTCCGCCATCGGCGGCTTTTAGATAACCTTCTTTGTCGGATATTGCGCCGGTGAAGGCACCGCGTTTATGACCAAAGAGTTCGCTTTCGATAAGATTTTCGGATATGGCGCCACAATTAACGGCCAGGAAGGGTTTGTTTTTGCGTTTACTATTTTGATGAATTGCGCGAGCCACCAGTTCCTTACCCGTTCCGCTGTTTCCGGTAATCAGGACGGTACTATCGGTATCAGCAACCGTTTCAATTGTTTCGAAGATTTTTTGCATTGCTGAGCTTTTTCCCACAAGGTTGACGAAGTCAAAATTTCTTTGCACTTCCTTTCGGAGCAGGCGATTTTCCGCAATAAGTTTTTTAATCTCAAAGAGTCTGTTTACCTTTATCAACAAATCATCGAACTCAACCGGTTTGAGGATATAATCACTTGCGCCATGTCTCAGAGCTTTTATTGCGGTATCCAGCGAGCCGTAAGCCGTAATAACTATTGAGGCGGTTTGGACTGCGGCTGTAGATAAATTCTCAAGCAGTTCAATACCTTTCATTACAGGCATTTCGAGATCAGTTATGACGAGGTCATAATAATTATCAAGTATCTTATCGAGGGCGACCTTGCCGTTTTCAGCTTCATCCACCACATATCCCTCTTTGGAGAGAATGTAGGATAAAGATTCTCGAATAATATCTTCGTCGTCAACAACAAGAATTTTTTCCGGCATAATTTTCCTTTTATTAATTCATAAGTGGGAGTGAAATTTTGAAAGTGGTTCCATTATTCCGGGAACTTTCGACCTTAATATCGCCGTGGAAACTTTTAATAATGCCATAGCTAACCCAAAGTCCCAAACCGGTTCCCTTGCCATCCTTTTTTGATGTGAAGAAAGGCTCGAATATTTTAGAAACATTGTTTTCCGGGATACCAATGCCATTATCAGTGAAGGAAATAAAAATCGAATCGTCCAAAAAAGAAGTATCAACCACAATCTCGCCATTAATTGTCTCGGGAGAAGATAGCTGTCTATCCGTAATAGCGTCAACCGCATTTATCAGGATATTGACGAATACCTGCTGAATTTGATCACTAACGAGGGGAAGCTTTGGTAGGTTCTCGTCGAGATTAGAAAGGAACAATATATTTTTTGCTTTTTTACCAACCCGGACAATATCGATTGCCTCAACGAGATTTTCGTTTAAATTAACCAGTTGAAGTTCGTAGCGAGTAGGGCGGGAGAAGTCAACGAGGTCGCGAATAATCTTCGAGATTCTGGTGATCTGCTTTTTCACAAGCTCAAGTTTTTCATTAATAAACTGGTCTTGAGACTGACGCTGGATTATCTGGACAAGCGCCGAAATTGAAGCGAGCGGATTGCCGACCTCGTGAGCAATACCGGCGGCAAGAGTTCCAATGCTTTCCATTTTTTGAGTGTGCATCAATTGTTTTTCCAGGGCACGTTTTTCAGTAAGATCGCGATGGATACCGAAATAGCCAATGACTTTGGATTGATAGTCAAGTATGGGAGAGATAAGCAGCTCCGTAAAGAAGGATTCACCGTCTTTCCGTTTATTTTCAACCTCACCTATCCAAACTTTTCCTGCGGATATCTCGTTCCACATTCCATCCCAGAACTTCTGAGAATGGCGCTTGCTACTGAAGATGTTAGGATTCTGACCAAGCAGTTCCTCTTTTGAGTATCCGCTTGCCTTTTCGAATGCTGGATTAACGTAAATCATTTTGCCGGATGTATCGGTTATCTGAAGCGGGTTAACCGTATTCTGTGCGACGTAGTAAAAGCGAAGAAGATCGATTTCTTTCCGTTTATCACCGGTTATGTCCTGAGCGATTATCAGAATGCGTTTATTACGATTATCAATATATGGAGAAATGAAAAGGAGGGCATCAATTTGCTTTGAGTCGATAGTGAGTTTGGCCTCACATTTTTTTGTTTTATTTTCTTTTATTGCCTGGCGGATGGTGTTTTCTACAAGGACAACAGAAGATGGAATTAAAATGGTTTCGAACTTATTTGCGAGGATACATTTATTCTGCCCCACAAGTTTTGCCACGGAATTATTTGCCGCGACAATCTCAAGTTTGCCGGAGAGGAGGAAGTAGAGATCTGGGAGATTGTCAAAAGCGTCAAAACTTATATTAAATTTTTCGGAAATATTTGTCATTATACTCTTTAATGTGCTAACCGGGGTTAATCCTCATCGGTAAGCTCAAACTCCTTAACGGTTTGAATTGACTTTCGGGATAATTCATCCTTAATACTAAAAGTTAACTTATAATTTCCGAGCGTATAAGTGGAATCCAAAACAAACTGAGCATCGAGAGAAAGATCGCTTTTCTTTTCGTCAAATGAAGAATCCCTGACTCCGGAAGCGACAGCTTTAAGGGTCAAGCCATCCGGCGTAGTCAGATCGATATTGTATGTGAGTTTTGAAATGTACTTTTGTTCGGATTCCTTCAGTTCAAATCCCTTAACGACCACAGAAGCGTTGACCTCCCATTCATCGCCAAGATCGTAAGCGCCAACTTCTGGATTTACAAGTTCAAACTTAACCTCGGTCTCAGAGCAGGAGACGAAGAAAAAAGTCACCAATAAAAAAAATAGATATTTCATAATAAATGCTTAATTAATGAATTGATAGAACCCCGCCTTCCGGTAGCAGGCGGGGGTATAAAATTAACCGTTTTTAGCTTTAAATTCGATCATGAATTTAACGAGTTCCTGAATGCCGAGCAGTGGGAATGCATTATATATTGATGCACGCAATCCGCCAACTGAGCGGTGTCCTTTAAGTCCAACAAATCCAGCTTTTGTCACTTCGTCGATAAATTTCTTTTCAAGTTCTTCAGAGGGGAGTCTGAAAGTAACATTCATAAGGGAGCGGCTATCTTTTTCCGCATGTCCCTTATAATATCCGTCGCTGCTGTCAATGCAATCGTAAAGCAATTTGGCTTTCTCAAGATTTGTTTTGTACATTGCATCGAGCCCGCCTTTTTTAACCAGATGTTTTGCAACAAGGTCAATCATGTATATCCCAAAAGTATTGGGGGTATTGTAGAGAGAATTATTTTCGACATGAGTTTTGTAATTCAGCATTGTGTGCAGGGAATCGGATGATCTTTCAAGGAGATCTTTTCTTAAGATAACCAGGACAACTCCGGAGGGACCAATATTTTTCTGAGCGCCTGCATAAATAAGGGCATACTTACTGACGTCAATTTTCTTAAAGAGAATATCCGATGAAGCATCGCAGACCAGCGGCAGGTTACCGACCTGAGGTTCAGCGTGCCATTGAGTTCCATAGATCGTATTGTTCGATGTGAAATGCACATATGCGGAATCCGGATCAAGTTTAATTTCTTCCGGTTTGGGGATCCGCTTAAAATTTTCGGATTCGGTAGAAGCTGCGATATTAACCGTTCCAACTCTTTTAGCTTCCTTAACAGCTTTTTTAGACCATGAGCCAGTAACGATGTAATCGGCTTTGTTTTTGGGAGGCATCAGGTTAAGGGGAACCATTGAGAATTGCAGACTTGCGCCGCCTTGGAGGAATAAAATTTCGTAATCATCACTGATATCGAGAAGCGATTTAATCCCGTTTTTAGCACTAAGCAGAATTTCGTCAAATTTTTTGGAGCGATGTGACATTTCAAGAATAGACATTCCCGCGCCAGGGAGAGTGAAAAGCTGTTCCTGAGCTTCTTTAATGACCTCTTCCGGAAGGATAGCGGGGCCTGCGTTTAAATTAAATACTCTTTTTTCCATACTATTTTCCTTTTATGATTTTGAATTATACTAATTAAATTAAATGAGTAAGCAAGCCGTCCCGAAGTTTTGGTTCAAACCAGGTTGATTTAGGCGGCATTATTTCGTTTGCATCGGATATGTTAATAAGATCATCAAGAGTAACCGGATAAAGAGAAAAAGCAACCGCAAATTTTCCGGAGTCCACAAGTTTTTCAAGTTCTGCAGTACCCCTTATACCTCCAACAAAGTCAATTCGTTTGTTAGTACGGGGGTCATCGATACCAAGAACAGGGTTTAGGAGGAAATTCTGAAGAATGCTGACATCCAAAGAATCGGAGACCGATGCGGATAAGGATTCCGAAGCGAGGATCATATCCCTTGGAGTCAGGAGATACCATTGTTTGTTCAGATACATCCCGAAAGTTCTTTTGCCTGATGGTTCTTTCAGTTGCGTTTTTTCGAGATGAAACTTTTCCGCAACGAGATCGAGGAAGGATTCTTCCGAATTTCCATTAAGATCCGCAACTACGCGGTTATAAGGAAGTATTTTAAGCTGTCCGGCGGGAAAGAGAACAGCGATAAAATAATTATATTCTTCATTGCCGGAATGATTTGGATTGCTTTTTTGCATTTCCTCCCTGGCTCGGCTTGCACTTTTTGCCCGGTGATGTCCGTCGGCGATATAAAGATTTTTTACGTTGGCAAAATGTTCAACTATCGTATTATTCAATTCGGCAGGGACAATCCATATCGTATGGGAGATGCCGTCAGGAGCGGTAAAATCGTAAACGGGTTTGACTGAAGCAGTAACATTTTGGATTATTGTATTAACTGCCTCGACGTCTTTATAAGTCAGGAATACAACACCGGTTTGAGCCCGTGTAGTGATAATATGCTTTGTGCGGTCGTCTTCCTTTTCCTTTCTTGTTTTTTCATGTTTAAGTATAACATTATTGTCATAATCGTCAACCGAGAAAGTTGCGGTAATTCCCGTTTGTGCTCTTCCATCCATTACCAGTCGGTAGATATAGAAGTGGGGGGACTCATCAGTAATAAGAGGGGCATCGTTAATAATTCTTTCAAGATTTGATTTCGCTCTGAGGTAAACTTGGTCATCATAATGTCCAACAGAATCGGGGAGTTCAATTTCCGAGCGGGTAATTCGCAAGAAACTATCAGGAAAATTCTGCGCATATTCTCTTGCCTCAGCAACGTTAACCACATCATAAGGAACGCTTGCCACGAGTTGAGCGACTTCCGGTTTCGGTCTTAATGCTTTAAATGGTCTAATAACTGCCATGATCACTCCATAAGATTTTAATTTTAATTATGTTTACAAAAATCGGAAAAATAAGTGACTAAAGAAAGGGAAAAGAGAAATAGAATGCGGTGCAGCGAAAGGATTACCTGAATTTGTGATTGAGAAATATGAGGGAGAGTCTGCTTGAAAGAGAATGAGGAAATGAAATTAAAAACCGATTTGCTGCGAGTTGAAATTTTTTTATATTAATTTTGTATAATTATCTATTTTAAATGATTTTTGATATGAAAACAGACGAAAAAGAGGCGAAATCAGCCAGAAACAAAACCATCAAACTTACACAGGAAGAAGTTACCCATTACGGCGGGAAGGTTGTTGTCCTGAGGGATTCCGCCACACTTGAGGAGGTTATAAACAGAACAATCTGCGGGGATTATTTTAAGATTGCGAGCTTTTTACCTGATGCAACGGTTGACTTGCTTGTTCTTGATCCCCCTTATAATCTAAGAAAATCCTTTAAGGGGACATCCTTCAAGAAGACTTCAGAAGAAGAATACACCGAGTATATTGAGTCCATTTTGGAGAAAGTGGTCCACTGTTTGAAACCAAATGCTTCAGTATATATTTGCGGGGATTATAATTCATCAACATCAATACATCTTGCAGCAAAGAAATATCTAAAAGTGTTGAACCGAATAACATGGCAGCGAGAGAAAGGCAGGGGAGCGAAAGCGAACTGGAAGAACTGTACTGAGGATATCTGGTTTTGTGCAATGTCAAAAAATTATAAATTCAGAGTTGACAGGGTCAAAGAGATAAGAAAAGTTATTGCCCCGTATAAGGAAGAAGGAGAGCCAAAGGATTGGATTGAGACAAAGGAGGGGAACTTCAGGTTAACACATCCCTCCAATATATGGACGGACCTGACAATTCCCTACTGGTCAATGGGGGAGAATACAGAGCACCCGACACAAAAACCCGAGAAGTTACTCGCAAAGATTATTCTGGCAAGTTCCGATGAGGGGGATGTAATATTGGATCCCTTCCTGGGTTCGGGAACGACAAGTGTGGTGGCGAAAAAACTGAACAGAAACTATATTGGAATTGAACTGGACCACGGATACGCGGCTGTGGCTGAGAAAAGACTAGAAAAAGCGGAAAAGGACAAGAGCATACAGGGATATGAGGAGGGGGTTTTTTGGGAAAGAAACACCCTGTCGGTTAGAAATAAATTGCGTAAGAACGAAAACGAACTCACTATCTGGTAAGCAAGGTGGTGATTTCTGTTGAGAGGGTAGAATCCACTTTTTCCCAGAAAGCCTTTCGGATTTGATGAGACTCATCAGCATTAGTAGTAAACTGAAGAACCTTCACACCCTCTCTTTCAAAAGAGGTAAGATATTCCCGTTTGAAGTATTGCCAGCTTGGCATGAGTTTGTGGTAAGCAGAAAAACCTTTCACGATCTCTCCAAAGTTTAAATTCTGGGGAAGTACAAAGTACTTTTTGAAATCCTCGCCATATTCTGAAACAGGCAGGGCATAAAAAATTCCTCCACTGTTGTTGTTAACAAGGACTATAGTTATTGACAAGCCAAGATTATTTGCCATTGCCAGACTACCTATATCATGCTGAAAAGCCTGATCTCCGATAACCACCGTTGTGTGTTTTCCACTTGCCGCAGCTATGCCAAACGCAGTAGAGATTATTCCGTCTATTCCGGAAGCTCCGCGGTTGAAGAAAATGTGTAAATTCTTATTGGATTTTGAAGCGAAGTAATCAAAATCCCTCACAGGTGTGCTGTTGGAAAGAAATATGTTGCATCCTTCCGGAGCCAGGTTGATTATCTCGTTAACGATTCTTGATTCTATGGGAAAGCGGGTAGCCGAGATCACAGTTCTCTTCATTTCCTCTATTTTGGAATCGGCGCTTTTAAAGAAGTTAAGCCATTTCTTTCTTTTTTTCTGAAGTGATGAATCGAGAGGTCCGGCTGATTTAAGTTCCGCCAGCAGAGCGTTAATAAAAGTGGTCGGATGTTGGGCAATGTATGCTTTAGCGTTTTGCGAGGGGTCGAATTTGTCGCCGAACTGATTGATTACATATCGCGGCGATCTGGTGGTTGAAAGAAATTTCAGAGTTGCTTTTGAAGTAACAGTTCTTCCGAACTGAAGAATAAAATCAGGTTTAACCGCCCAGTTAATATTTTCGGATCTCAGCAATGAATCCGCATTCGCAATAATGTTACTGCTCTGTGTCCGGAGAAACCTTAAACCGGAAGCAACATCGGCAAGGAGCGGGATGTCCAGGCTTTCCGCGAGTTCCAGAATACTCTCGCGGCAGTCGGGATTGCCGGTCTCGTTCGGACCTGCAATAATCAAACCCCGTACTGAATTGATTACAAGGTTGAGAATTTCCTTAAATTCAGTTGATTCGGAAAATCGGGCAGGATCTTTCACTTTAAACTGCGAATATTTATTGTTTGCTGAAAGTTTTTTTACCGAAGCAATGAAATTTTCCGAGACTTCCGATGTATAACTCCGGGGTTCTAACGGTTCTTCAAAAGGAAGGTTGATGTGAACAGGTCCGGGGTCATTTTGCAGCACCTCGTAAACCATTTGCGTAATGTCAAAAATTTTTTTAATTCCTTTAGAAGTCACCTGAGGAAGTCCGGCATCGATGGAAAGTCTTGTGTGATTGCGAAAAATATCCACCTGATTAATAGTCTGGTTTGCCCCATAGCCCAGGAAGCGAGGGGGCCGGTCGGCGGTAAGTATAATCAAAGGGATTCTGCTGAAAAAAGCCTCGACAATTGCGGGATATAGTTCCGCGGTTGCCGTACCGGATGTACACTCCACAATTACGGGTTGCCCGCCGGCTTTTGCCATTCCAAGTGCGAAGAAAGCGGATATTCTTTCATCAACGACAGCATATTTTTTTATTTCTTCTGCTTTTGCAAGAGCAAGGGTTATGGGAGTATTTCTGGAGCCGGGGGAAACAGTAGCCTTGCGAACTCCGATTTTAATAAATTCCGAAATTAAAGCTTCCGACCAGAAATTATTATTATTGATTTTCATAATCGATAATAGTTAGAATATTATTCATTTTAAGAAGGGTCTCTTCATATTCGGTTTCGGGACTTGAATCCTCAACAATCCCGCATCCCGCATAAATGGTTAATTTATTGTTTCTCTGAAGACCCCCTCTGATTGAGACTGCGATATTTGCGGAATAAAAATTAAACCAGCCGACTATTCCGGTAAATAATCCCCGGTCGATATTTTCATACTCATTAATAATGCGGAAGGCGACTTCCCTGGGAAAACCGCACACAGCCGGAGTGGGAAAAAGACTGGATATTAATTTAAATACGGGAATAATAGTTGTGGTATCATCCTCGCTTCCCTTAAGTTCGGCGGTCACCGGAGTCCAAAGGTGCTGAACCTTTGCGGTTTTTTTTATCCTTGGGGTTTTAACATAAGAGATTTTCGAAGAGAATTTTTTCAGTGTATTAACAATGTAGCGGGTGACATAATTATGTTCATCTATATTTTTTTCCGAAGAGAGAAGCATTATTTCATTTTTTCTGTCCAGTTCGTCATTCACACCGCGTGCAATTGACCCGGCCACTGCCTCGGTTTCCAGCTTAAGACCTTTCACGGAAAAAAGTTTTTCGGGGGAGCATCCCCAATAAACCGACTTCCCCTCGCGGTACAGATAGCCATTGCAGCCCGAACCGTCCGGGCGACCCTTGAAATTTTTTATTTTGGAAATAATGGTAGCGGTAGAGAACTCCTGATTGAGATTATATTCCGTTGCCCTTGAAAAAACAACCTTATCAATATCCTTTGTGGCGATCAGTTCTTTCCCCTTGGAAACCAGCCGCTCCCAGTCCCTTTCTCCGGCTTTGGGATCTTGTTCATTGGCGGTCAGGAGAATCCGGGCTTTTTTCAGTTCCGGTTCATATACAAGGGAAGCGGCAGAGATATTCTCCGCCTTTTTTAATAATTCGGAAATCTTTTCTCCCTTTGCCACCCGGAAATTAATAAGAATCCTGCTAATTTCCGAAGGAGAATCCGACTGATTGGTCTTGAAGATGACGACTTCAGGGAGGAACCATTTAGCCCCCTTATAATCGGACCATTCGCCGCCGGGTCTCGAGTTGAACTTCATGCCTCCAACAAACAAGGGGATAAACTCGCTACAGCACTCCGACCAGTTCCTGACTATCTTCTCCTGAAGCTCAAGGAACTTTTGTTCAGCGAAAGCCAGAGAGCGCTCATTTCCGGAATCGAAGTGGAGTAAATCGCTATTCTCGAGGGACAAGCATTCACCACAGGCACAAATTTCATATTCATTACGGCTGTCAGAATAATAAAAAACAGTAGAATAGAGTTTTGCAAGAGTTTCTCTGAAAACGGGGAGGCTGTCGGGAAACTGAGTCATGAAACTCAGAATCACTTCATTCCCGCTTTTCAGGGAATTTTTCACTTCGGCCTGATTAATAAATTTAGAAAAGGCAGCAGAAAGAGTTGAATTGGCTTGTTCCATAGAGTTGTATTGAATGAATCATTATGTTCCGACTATTAAATAATCTTTACGGCATATGCCCCAGTTAGTAATTCTCAAAACAGTTTGTAAAGTTAATACAAAAATAGGAATAATTTATATTGATATTAAAAAATTTAAATTGCTGATTAAGACTTAATTTTTACTTTTTTTGAGACATTAGAACCTTTTGCGCATCCAAAAGGTTAACAAAGTAACAGAAAAGGTCCAAAATAAAACAATTGTATGTGTTTTATATCAATTGTTTAATTGCGGATACTTTGTATATTTGATATCATTCTTTAACTAATTTATTAGAGGTTGTTATGTATAAAAAGTTATTATTCATTTTTCTGATTTTGACTGTTGTGTCTTTTGGCCAATCAGTTCCGAAATCACCTTTTTCTAATTCACTATGGTTAGGTCTTGAAGGTGGCGCAACCCTTCCTCAGACAGATTATAAAGACATAGTTCCAAACTATTTTGGACGTGTCACTGCTGAGTATTTCCTTGAATCATGGGACTTCGGTTCGCTTGGCTTCGTTGGATTTGGTGGAATGGGCAAAGTTTCTGGAGAGGACGATAGAAAAATCCCCTCCAAACTTGCTGCCGATGTTACCGAATATGGCGGAGGGTTCAAGTTTGTTTTTAACGTATCCGAATCCGTTTACCCATACCTGCTTGTTTCCGGAGCAAACATTACTTACAAAGTTAAGGACGATGCAACAGGAAACGAATTAAACAAAGTTATCACAATTGGAAATGATAATGATCATTCATTACGTATTGGCGGAGAAGTTGGAGCAAAATTCCCTCTCAGCGATATGTTCGCGTTGAAAGTCAGCGCATCAATGTATGCAACCAGTGAAGACTGGCTTGATGATTACTGGAATGATGTTAACAAAGACTGGTATGCAACAGTCGGAGCCGGTGTTATGGTCAAATTGTTTGGTGGCGTAAAAGATACCGACATGGACGGCGTGCCTGATGATCTGGACAAATGTCCGAATACCCCGCTTGGACTTAAAGTTGACATTGACGGCTGTTCAGTTGATTCTGACGGCGACGGAATTGTTGATGAAGAAGAACTTGCACTTGGAACAGACATGAACAATCCGGATACTGATGGTGACGGATTGAAAGACGGAGAAGAAGTAAGAAATTACAAAACCAATCCTTTGAAAGACGATACCGATGGTGATGGTCTGAAGGATGGGGACGAAGTAATTAAACACAAGACCGATCCGCTCAAAGCCGACACAGATGGTGACGGACTTTCTGATTTCGATGAAATCACGAAATACAAGACCAGCCCTGTAAAGAAGGACACCGATGCTGACGATCTGATGGATGGAGAGGAAGTTAACACATACAAGACAGATCCATTAAAGTCTGATACAGATGCTGATGGTCTGAAAGATAATCTTGAAGTTAAACAATACAAGACCAATCCTTTGAAAGCTGATACAGACGGCGGTTCGATACTTGACGGTGCTGAAATATTAAGGAGTACCAATCCTCTTGATCCAAAAGACGACGTAGAATCAATCAAGTCTGAAGTTGGCCAGGCAATCGTTCTTGAAGGAGTTGTTTTTGCAACCGGTAAGTCGGATATACTTCCTGAATCAGAAGCTATCCTAACGAAAGCATATTACACCCTTAAGGACAATCCTGAAATCCACGTACAGATCCAGGGTCATACAGATAACGTTGGTAACAAGAGAAAGAACATGGACCTTTCACTCGCAAGAGCTGAATCCGTAAAAGCTTTCTTGATTGCCAAGGGTATTGACGGTGCAAGAATTACCACAGCCGGTTTCGGACCTGACAAACCACTTGTTCCGAATACGACTGCAGCTAACAAGCAGAAGAACAGAAGAATTGAGTTCTTAAGAACCAAATAATTCTGAAGCACTTTAAAACAAAAAAACCCTCTCTGAACAAGAGAGGGTTTTTTTTATTCCCGAACTTTTAATTGCCCGCTTTAAGATAGTCTGAAATTCTTTGAACGGATTTTACAATTACAGATGAATTCTTTTTTATCAGATATTCACTCAGTCCGACCTCCGATTTCGCATTTCCCCAGTCGTAAGTGTATCCAAGTCTTGTCCACGGGTATCCGTTCTTATTCTTCGCTGGGAAATAAGAATAAACGATATTACCATTGAACCAGTCTACATATTCCTGGCTCACACTGTCGGGAAAAAACAAGCCCGAAGTATTATCGGTAATCTCATTATCATAAGCCGGTCTGATTAATTGTTGGGGTTTCACCCAAACTTCAACCATCCATTCATTACCGCCGGCGGGGGGAAGTCCCAGCAACTGCTCTGTTCTTAAAATAAAATTATTTTCAGTTGTACCGTTATCCTTGTGCCAGTCCCGCAATTCCGGACAAAGGGTAACCCATGTAGCATCCCACCAGGTCACGACAGTATCTTCAACCGGGTAGCTATTCGGATATTTTGTATATATAAGCACAAGCACAAACTGATCAGGGGGCGTTCCCTTCCAGGACAGTTTATTATTTGAGGGGGTAACGGGAGTCAGCGTGGTCACTATTTCACCTGAATCGGCAACCATAGCGTCTATAATTGCCGATTTATAAAGCTCGGCAAGAGATTTTTCCGGCAGTGGAGAAACAACGCTTTCTTTTTCGCAACCGGCAAAAAAGAGGATTAAAATTATCGGGATGAAAAAATGTTTTACATACTGCATATTGAATTTTGGTTGTTAATACCTCCAAATTTAATAATTCTTTTTTTTACAAACTACTTTTATAAAAAAATCAGGAAGGGAAAGAGGAGGAGAAAGATACCGGCTTTCCAGTGATTTTGCGGTCAGCCGAAAAGCCGGTAAGAAATAAAAACATTTTATTTTTCTTTTTTAACCCGAGCGGTAACGTAATAAAATGCCGGGATAACATAAAGGGTAAGGATTGTTGAAGCAACAAGACCACCGATACTTACGACACCAAGGGGTTGACGAATTTCAATTCCCGACTCTCCCATTCCCAATGCCATAGGAAGCATACCAAGAATTAGCGCAAGGGTAGCCATAATAATGGGGCGCAGTTTAGTCGGACAAGCTTCAATAAGGGCATCTTTCGGATGCATTCCCCCGCCTCTTCTCAACTGGTTCGTGTAGTCGAGCATAAGGATCGCGTTGTTCACCACAATACCGATGAGCATTATCACTCCCATCAATGCTGTTAAACTGAATGCGGTATCAGCAAAATACATTATTATGACCACGCCGATAAGCGCGAGGGGAAGAGTAAACATTATCGGGATCGGCTGGACAAAACTCTCGAGCATTGCCGCCATCAGAAGGTAAGTTAAAAGAATAGCGATAAAGAATGCCTGGAACATATCAGCGATCATTTCGTTCATCATCTTGATATCCCCTCCCCATTTCACATAATAACCGGACGGGAGATTAAGATCTTCAAGCCGTTTGTCAATTTCGCCCGTAATATTTCCAATAGGGACGCCTTCCGCCGGGGCACCGGTGAACATTATGGAAGTGAATTTATCCCGGTGAAGAATTCTCGTATAACCCGTAGTGAATTTAACCTCTGCAAGCTGGGAGAGGCGGAGTGACCCAACCACCGGCGATACAACGGTAATATTTCCTATCTTTTCCGGGGTATTAACACTTTCATCATCAAGGGTTATGGTCACATCATATTCATTTCCGAATTCCCTGTACTTGGTTGACTGCAAACCCTCAATTGAAGCACGCAGAGTAAGAGCGAGTTCGGTTATTGTTAATCCTGCTTCGCTTAGTTTCTTTCTGTCAGGGAAGATTGTGATCTCCGGTTTTCCGGCGCGTGAGCTGTTATCAAGGTTTATCAGACCAGGTATATCCTTGATTCTCGAAATTATTTTATCCTTGTACTGATCGAGGACATCCAGATCCTGGCCCATAAGATAGAACTGGATAGGTGCGCCCCCTTCGCCCATGCCCCCTGCAATGTTTACCTTGATTTTCGCATTCGGCACTTCGGCAAGTTCTTTAACAAAAACGGAAACCATTGCCTGGTGACCAATATCGCGCTGATCACGTTTGACCAGCTGGATGTTCATAAGGGCCATATTTGTTCCGACATCAAGTTCGCTCAACTGTCCCAGATTTGTAATAACGTGCTTTACCTCCGGATGCCTGGCGATTTTCTTTTCTATGTCTTTAATAATTTTTGCCGTTGCATCAAGATTATAACCTTCAGGCATTTCCACTTCGATATTGATCAAACCATCATCCGGGATAGGGAGGAACTCGAACCCCAGTTTTGATCCGAAGAAACCGAGAGTCAGAACAAAGATCACGAGAGTAATCAGCATCACAAAAACGCTCCGTTTTTTATTTCTGAGCACAGCCCTTAAGGTTTTGCGGTATGATTCATCCAGTTGTTTTAACTTCTTCTCGATACTCTCGCTCAGCCTGTTTCCCTTCTTTGCTTCCCTGGGGAGTATCAGGGAGGCGAGCATAGGAGTCAGGGTGAAGGAGAAAAGAAGGGAAAAAATAGTTGCAAAGGAGGCTGCCAGAGCAAGTTCCTTTAAGTACTGTCCGACTATGGATGACATATTTGCCAGGGGTAAAAATACTACAAGGTTGGTTAATGTGGAAGCAAGCACGGCAACGAGCACTTCGGAAGTTCCCTCATAAGCCGCATCCTTATTATTCTTTCCCATATCTTTGTAGCGGAAAATATTTTCGAGCACGACCACTGAGTTTGCCACGAGCACGCCAACAGAAACGGACAACCCCATCAGGGTCATCATGTTGAGAGAGAGCCCGGCCATTTTCAACAACAGAAAAGTTGAAATAATGGAGGTGGGCATTGAAAGCGCAACGATTATTGTAGAGCGGATATCATGAAGGAAGAAAAGAAGAACAATCGAAGTGAACAAAATTCCAAGGTAAATATTGCTCATTGTATCGCTGACGCTGCTCTCGGTAAATTCCGAAAGATCGTTGATAATCTCGAGTTTGCATCCTTCCGGGAGAACTTGCTGAATTTCCGGGAGGGTGTTTCTTATGGAACCGGCCACCTTGACCACATTGCCGTCCGGACTTTTCACAATTCCAAGTCTGATAACATTTTCATTTCGAATTTTCGACACATTATCATAATAGACTGCGCGGCGTCTAACATCCTTTCCACCGTCAACAACCTCGCCAAACTGTCGTATTTTTTTCGGACCGTAGGGGGTTGGGAGTTCAAGTTCTTTGATTGCCTCAACGTCCTGATATTCACCCTCAAGGCGGACGGTATATTCCTGATCCTTAAGATTAAAATAACCGCCGGGGATATCCATGTTGTGCATCTTAAGCAGCTGGACAAGCTGGGGAAGAGATATGGTATTTTCGAAGACAACGCGGTTGTTGAGTTGAACGCGGATTTCCCTCTCCTGACCTCCCGAAATGTTCACATTGGCAACTCCGTTGACCTGGGAGAATCTGTCCTTAAGCGTTTTGTCCGCGATCTCGTACAATTGACGAGAATCAAGATTACCCGAAAGCACGACGTCCATTATCGGGTAAGCCTCGATATCCACTTTTTGAACCAGCGGCAGTTCCGCATCCTCCGGAAGTTCGTTTATTATTGCATCAATTTTATCCTTGACCTCCTGGTTCGCAATATCAACCTGTTTTCCAAGGCCGAACTGAAGAATCACAATAGAGACTCCATCCAGCGAATAAGATTCAACCCTTTCCAGCAGACTCACAGTAGAAACCGCATCTTCAATTTTTTTACTGATAAGAGTTTCGACCTCTTTAGGACCGGCGCCCGGATATACTGTGGAGACCGTCACGTAAGGAATTTCCACGTCGGGGAAGAGGTTAAGGTTCAGAGTGAAATAAGCCAGAGCGCCAAATATTAGAAATACGAGTAAACCGACCGTGGTAAGCACCGGTCTGGTAATAGATATTTTTGCGAGAAACATAGAAATTCCTTTAGTTTATAACTTTAACTTTTCTACCCTCTTCCAGCTGAGCGCCTCCGGTAACAATCAGCCGGTCGCCCGAACTCAATCC
>JAAYVN010000137.1 GCA_012517155.1 Ignavibacteriales bacterium
CAAAACTAAAAAACCCGATTGTCTTAACAGTCTTGGTCAGAGTTTTACAGCAAGAATGAATTTTTATCGGCAATAGTCAGGACCGATTCTTATGCTAAAAGAAGTGAATGGATTGAATGAATAACAAACTATTTCTCGATTAGAAAACGTCAGGACGTAAAAATAGTCAATCTTCGCGTCACTCCTGTGGCTCCGGATCTGGCGCACAGTACCAGTGAAGATAAATTGGAGATGTTGCTTTCTGATGATTCTCCCTATAACGCAAAACACGTCTACACATTGATTTGGAAAAAAGAAAGTACAGGCTGGAAAATTCCCTATCTCACGAATCCCGGATAGAAACAAAGGTAGAATAAGCTTTATTCCCGCAAAAGGAATTTTCCTCATTATATTTATAGTTAATTGCTCAATGAGTTCGAGGATATTTGTTTTATTATTCTTATATTTTGCATGTAATTTTTTTAATATTGTCCGGTTGAGGGACATTTTTTCACTTATTAATCTGGAGATGTTATGTTTCGTGTTCTGAGTATTAGCGGGGTTGTGGTATTATTCTTATTTTCTCATATCATTTATGGTCAAAGTACAAAACGGTATGAATTCAAGTCGATGATAATTGATTATGAAACCGAATCTTCGGTAATGGGGACAAAAACAAAAGGAACGAAGACAGTGTGGATAGATCAGTTTGGCGAGAAGGAAGCGTCCTATACAAAAGCAACTACTACTATGAGTTTGTTAGGGATGAACAGTACAGAGGAAAAGGAGGATCTTTCAATCATTGACGGTAAAACGGCATACACAATTAATCTTATAGAAAAAACAGGTTTTAAGTCGGATATTACCGAAATGCAGAATATGGCGAATGCGTTCGCGCTTAATTACCAGCGAAACGGCAAAAAGTACAAAAATTTGCGTGAGTTTGTTGAGGATAATAAAGGGGAATGGATTGGCGAAGAGACTTTTCTTGGAAAGAAATGCGAAGTTTTTGTGCTTATGGAAGTAAAGATGTGGATGTATAAAAACGTTGTCTTAAAAAGCGAAGGTCAGATGAAAGGAATGGATATAACGGAGACAGCAAAAAGTATTCAGGAAGGAGTAAGCATACCTAAGGATAAATTTAAAGTACCCGCTGGAATTACTTTAACTGACATGCCTAAGGGTTTCGATATGGAAACGGACGAAGAGTAAACAGTAATCCGTTCAGATTCCTCAGACTTAGCAACCTCTTATCCGATTATTGCGGGGAGTTGTTCTCCCCGCAATTAGTTTAAGCTTTTTAATAACTTGTTGAATCAATTTTTACCTTGCCTCTAAATACCCAATAAATGCTTATCGTATAAGCCAGAACAAATGGAACGCCTATAATCGCGATTGTTAGCATTATCTTAAGTGTGGCTTGCGAGGACGCTGCGTGATAAAGATTCAGACTATAAGCAGGATCAATGCTTGATTTCACGAAATTTGGAAACATGCCGATTGCAAAGAGCCCCATCAATGCAACAATGCTTGCACAGGATGAGAGAAAAGCACGGAATTCATTACCGTGAACAACCTCCCTTGGTATATTGGCAATAGCAAGCATGTTCATGATGGCAAGAATAAAAAACGCCGGGTATTCT
Organism: Ignavibacteriales bacterium; assembly: GCA_012517155.1. Classification (GTDB taxonomy): domain Bacteria; phylum Bacteroidota; class Ignavibacteria; order Ignavibacteriales; family Ignavibacteriaceae; genus JAAYVN01. The sequence continues at coordinate 1,623 of JAAYVN010000137.1, forward strand.
TTGAAATGTATAACCATCTCCGGAAAATATATTAATGTTGCCATAGTAGTGGAAACATAACAGATAGTAAAAAAGATAATAGCGTTATTTGTCCAATGTTTGACAGTTTTCTGCACTTCTCCTTCAGTTTTCATTGAGAGATAAATAGCCCCATGCATCATAAACAATGCAACTGTGGTAATTCCTACCATTATGGTGAATGGTGAAATTAAATCTAAGAAACTCCCTGTAAATTCTTTGTCTGCCCCTATGGGGATTCCAGTTATTATATTACCAATGGCAACCCCCATCAAGAAAGCAATAAGAATACTTGCCACCGAAAAAGCAATATCCCATGCATTTCGCCACCAAAGCATTGGTTGTTTGCTCCTGAATTCAATAGCAACGGCACGGAAGATTAAAACAAAAAGGAGTAACATAAAGGCTGTATAGAAACTTGAAAATACTGTGGCATAAACATGTGGGAATGCCGCAAAAAGCGCTCCGCCGCCTGTAACAAGCCATACTTCGTTTCCATCCCATACCGGTCCGATAGAGTTAAGCAATATGCGTCTGTTTAAATCTCCCTTCATAAAAAGGTGTAATGCTCCGACACCAAGATCGAATCCATCAAGTATTGCATATCCGGTCAGAAGAACCCCAATGAGAATAAACCAAATTGTGTTCAAGTCAAATGTAAATTCCATAATTAACCTGCTACTTTCCCGCTAAAAGGATTTTTTGTTTTTCATATTCGCTTTGGAGAGATTCAATATCCTCCGGTCCGTGTTTAATCTTCTCGTTTAAAAGAAAGAGAAAAAGAACTAAGAGAAGAGCATAAATGAGTGTGAAGAGAATAAGAGAGAATAATACTTGATTTGCTACAACTGCCTTGGACAATGCGTCAGATGTGCGCAGCAGATTGTATACAATCCATGGCTGGCGACCAATTTCCGCCGAATACCAGCCAACCTGATTTGCAATTTGGGGAAGCAGAACCGCCAGCACAAAAGTTTTCATAAGCCAATTGCTTCTGAAGAGGGTGCCTCGCCATAAAAGGAAAAGCGCAAGGAGACTTAAACCTATAAGTGCCATACCAATAGCAACCATAAGGTGGTAAGTCTGAAAGACAATATTTATCGGAGGGAGGTCTTTTTTATCAAAGGAATCAAGCCCTCGTATGGGAGTTTTAAAGTCACTATGAACAAGGAAAGTAAGGAATTTTGGGAGTGCAATTCCAAATTTCACTTCCCTTTGATTCTCATCTACCCATCCATACAGATAAAGATCTGCAACCGCGTTGCTGTCATAATGAGCTTCGATCGCTGCAAGTTTTGCAGGTTGATTCTTGCTCACTCCGACGGCACTTTGATGACCGGTAAACAATTGGAAGAGAGAGGCAAAAACCGCTATACCAAGTCCCACTTTAAATGACTTCTGAGCAAAGTAAATGTTTCGTTTTTTTATGATATAGAATGCAGCAATACTCATAATCAGAAATGCGCCGGCAAGCCAGGCACCGGAGAGAGTGTGAGTAAGACGATCTACAGATGAAGGATTAAAAACCATTGCCCAAAAATCAGTGATCTCTGCACGTGCGTTTAAGCCCTCTCCCACGATGTGAAAACCCGCAGGGGTTTGCATCCATGAATTAGCTACGACTATCCAGACAGCACTCAACATAGAACCTAAAGAGACCATAATAGTTGAGAAGAAATGAACCTTGGGAGAAACTTTGTTCCATCCAAATACTAGGATTGCAAGGAAGCCGCTCTCAAGGAAAAATGCAAAGATACCTTCTGCCGCAAGGGCACTTCCAAAGACATCACCAACAAAACGCGAATAAGTTGCCCAATTAGTTCCGAACTCGAATTCCATAACAATACCTGTAGCCACACCAAGAGCAAACGTAAGTGCAAATACTTTAACCCAAAATTTAGTCATTTGCTGCCAGACGGGATTTTTTGTTTTAAGGTAAAATCCCTCCATAATAACCAACGCCACTCCCAGTCCTATGCTTAATGGGGGATAAATGTAATGGAATGCTATCGTGAAGGCGAATTGTAGTCGTGAAAGAAATTCAACATTCATATTCTTTACCTTTTATTTTTATAAAACATAGAAGCTGATTTGCAACTTCACAAAAGATTTATTGCAAACATACAAATTTTTTCGGTGCCTTAAAAACATATAAATTGCATCAGAGTTATGAATATATTAATTTTACGTGCGTGATAAATCAGAATATATTACAACTGCAAAACTCCGAAATAATCAAGACGAAGAATTGGACTGTTTTTATGAAACCCAAACAATGGTACGAATCACTTTTTGAAAACTATGCAAATAAGTACGATAACGAATCCTTTACTCAGGGAACGTGTGGAGAATGTGACTTTCTTGAGAAGGAATTCGGATATGATAAATCACTAAAGATCCTGGATGTGGGATGCGGAACAGGCCGTCATGCTATTGAGTTAACAAAGCGGGGATACAAAGTAACTGGCATTGACTTTTCAGAATCACAACTTTCAAGAGCAAGAGAAAAAGCAGCATCAGAGAAACTTGAAATTGATTTCAGAAAACATGATGCAAGAAACCTTCCCTTTGAAAAAGAGTTTGATGCCTCAATTATGTTGTGTGAGGGGGGATTTCCGTTAATGGAGACTGACGAGATGAATTATGAGATTTTAAGGAATGTTACAAAATCCTTAAAGCATCCGTCAAAGTTAATATTTACAACTTTGAATGGACTTTTCCCGCTCTTTAACTCGGTTGAAAAGTTTTGCTCTGAGACTTCCGAAGCAGGAAATGCAATTTATCGGAACAACTCTTTTGATTTGATGACTTTCAGAGATCATAATATAACTGAGTTTGAAGATGACAACGGAAACAAAAAGACACTTGACTGTAACGAAAGATATTATATACCGAGTGAAATAACCTGGTTGCTAAAATCGTTGGGGTTTGTGAAAATTGGCATTTACGGGGCAAAACTTGGTGCGTTTTCGAGAGAAGATAAACTGACTATCATGGATTTCGAGATGTTGGTTATAGCGGAAAAATAGAATTAATTCTTTCTTAGAAATATCTTTAATTAATTCAATGATTAAAAAGGATAGTTGATTAAACACCCGGAAACCGCATTGTGCAGTTTCCGGGTTTATGTTAATAAGAAGTGACTGGGTGTAAAAGTTACTTAACCGGTATGGGTCTTTTATTTTTTATCCGGGTAAGGGGGTGGTGGAGCAATTTTATGCGGTTTCTGTTTTAATTCATTTAGAATCACTTCAATTGCCTTGTTTAATTGCTGGTCTGTTCCTTCATATTCAAGTGCCGGATCGTTATCTACTTCAATATCCGGATCAACTCCATAGCCTTCCATTATCCATTCTTTGCCTTCGATATCGTATCTTGAAAACTCGGGTTTGTTCAGGTAACCGCCATCTACAAAGGGAAGAGTTCCGCGGATACCAACCACACCTCCCCAGCTTCTTTTACCTACTAGTTTGCCCATTTTATGATGTTTGAATCTATACGGGAAGATATCCCCGTCCGATGCGGAGAACTCATCGAGCAGAGCAACTTTGGGTCCGAGATGAAGTCCGGAGGGATCGGTGTTCGGAGAAGAGTTTCTTGCTATTGTAATCATACTGAGTTCACGATTAAGGCGTTCGGCAATCATTGGAGAAACAAACCCTCCACCATTGCCTCGCACATCTATAATGAGAGCTTGCTTTTTTAGTTGTGGATAATAATATTTAACAAACTGGTTTAATCCTTCGAGGCTCATATCAGGAACGTGAATGTAACCAACTTTGCCGTCCGTTGCCTTGTCAACTTTTTCAATATTCCCCTCAACCCAATTCAAATAATAAAGACTGTGCTCATTTTCAATTGGAATGACCACGGTTTTACGGCTGTTGTTTAATTCCGGCTTACTGTTTACCGTAAGTGTAACTTGCTTACGCTGCTGGTTGATAAGGGACTCATAGATGTCCAGCATGTCAGAAGTAGATTTACCGTTGACCTCAAGAATATAATCTCCCTCTTTTACATCAACACCTATATCTGTAAGAGGAGAACGCAGTGATTTGTCCCAGTTCTGCCCTTTAAGAATTCTATCGATACGGTAAAATCCGGACTTAGAATCTCTGGAAAGTTCTGCTCCCAGCAAACCAAGTTTGATTCTCGGCGCTTTTAGATAGTCTCCGCCGCCCACATAAGCATGCCCGGCATTAAGTTCCCCAATCATTTCTCCTATGATATAAGTCAGGTCAGCACGGTGATTTACATAGGGAAGTAGTTCGCCGTATCTTTCTTTCATTTTTTCCCAATTAACGTTATGAAGATTCGGAGCGTAGAAAAAGTCTCGCATCTGTCTCCATGATTCATTAAAAATCTGCTTCCACTCCTGTTTCCTGTCAAGATTGATTTTAAGGTCGGATAAGTTAAGTCTATCCTTGATTTCAATTTTTGAGGAAGGAAGATCAAGAATAGCATAGCTTCCCCCTTGACCAACCAGAATCTTTTTGCCATCAGCAGAAATTTCGTAACCCGATACATCGCCAAGATCAGTTTCTTTTAATTTATCAAAGTCGAACATTGCGAAAGAACTACCATGAGGAGATCTCACTCGCTTCATATAATAAAGCTTATTCCCCACACTGGTCAGGGAGCGATACATTCCATTCACAGGAGTAACTTCGGCAACGCGGGAGATAATCCCGTCAATATCCAGTTTTACTGTGGGGTTTGATTTTATGTCTTTCTTTTCATCCTTTTTTTCCTCTATTGCTCCCGAAGTAATTTCAACCTCATCACTTTTGGGTTCGAATGGTGATTTCGTTTCCTTCGAAAGAGTGAGAAGATAGATTTTTTCCATATCGGTGTAGATATGGTTAAACTCTGTTTGGCCAAGTTGAGGAGTAAAGGTTCGTGCCGAAGTAAAAAAGAGATATTTGCAGTCGCTGCTAAAGGCAACCGAACCAACATCATACCAGGAATCCGTTACGGGATAAGATTTGTCCTGATCAAGTGAGTAAATATAGATTACCGAGTTGGCATCTGTTTCCGGATTAACATAAGCTATAAACTTATTATCCGGACTCCATGAAAAAACTGAATACTCCCAGATATCAGATTTGGCAACGAGGGTTACTTTTTTTGATTCAACATCAACGAATTGCAGGTTTTGCGCACGATCGTTCCATAAAATTTTTTTACTGTCCGGAGACCAGCGAATTGAATATTTATAATTATTACCATTCGACGTCAGTCGGACTGGTTTCGAGAGACCTTCCTGAGTGCGGATGTAGATCTCATCTTCTCCTGATTCATCTGAAATGTATGCAATCCATTTCCCATCTGGAGACCAAAGGGAGTTACGTTCATGTACTCCGGGGGTGTTAGTAAGATTACGGGTTGCCCCATCTTTTGACGGGACAGTGAAAATTTCGCCCCGAGCACCAAAAAGAGCACGCTTGCCGTCCGGAGAAATCTCATAGTTCATAACCGAACCGCTTACATCCAGTAGTCCGCCTCGTCCGGTATTAAAATCTTCATTTATCTCAACTGTTATTTTATTTAGTTGATTTGCGACAACATCATATTTATAAATATATCCGCCATTCTCAAACACAATCAGGTTACTTCCAAGCGAGGGAAACTTAACATCGTAATCCTTAAAATCGGTAAGTTGCTTGGTTTCTTTTGATATCAGATCATAAGAGTATATATTCATTTTGTTATTTCTGTCTGATACAAAAAATATCATGTCTCCATACCACATTGGAATAATATCCTGGGCTGGATTGTTTGTGATATTTGTTGTTGACTTATCCTTAAAGTCATAGATCCAGATATCATCAGCCTGACCGCCACGATATCTTTTCCAAGTGCGGAACTCTCTGAAGACACGATTATAAGCAAGTTTGGAGCCATCGGGAGAGTAAGAGCAGAAACCACCGCGTGGAAGCGGAAGCTGGATGGATGGTCCCCCCTGCACATTTACTGAATACAGGTGCCCCTTAAAATCGTTGAACTCGCGCCAGCGCGAACGATAAACAATAGTCTCATTATTCTTCCAGCCCATTACAATATTATTCGGTCCCATTCTGTCCGAAACATCGTCCCTGTCTAACGTTGCCGTAACAGTAAGCCTTTTGGGGCTTCCACCTTCCGATGGAATTAAGTAAACTTCCGTATTACCATCATATTGCGCGGTAAAAGCTATGTTTTTGCCATCAGGGGAAAATCTCGGGAACATCTCAAAACCAATATTAGATGTAATTTTTCTGGCGATTCCGCCGTTCACCCCAACCAGGTATAAGTCCCCCGCATAAGTAAAAGCAATTTGATTCCCATTTGTTGCAGGGAATCTAAGCAGGCGCGCCTCCTGAGAGAAAAGATATGATGAGAGTGCGAACAGAAGTAAAAGAGATAAAAGTAAATTTTTCATAGTGCTTTCATTAATATTGAATATATATAATTTAAATTTATAAAAATCCAGGGAAGAAGTCAAAAAATAAATGATAAGCGGCGTAATGAGGGGAATAAAAAAAGGAACGGTGAATGCCGCTCCTTTAAAACAATTCTGAAAAAGAATTTATTTCATAAAAATCATCTTATTTGTTGCCGAGAAATCACCGGCACGTAATTGATAGAAATAAACTCCCGAGGAGAGGTTAAGGTCTTGAGAAGACAGGTTAAAGTCAAAATCCCCGGGGGATTGGAGCACATCAACAAGAGTTGAAATTTCGTTTCCCATTACATCGAATAGTTTCAATGTGACATGAGTTGTGGTGGGAATAGAATAATGAATAACTGTTGAGGGATTAAAAGGATTTGGGTAGTTTTGAGCGAGTGAATAATTAACAGGCGCTTGAGGATTTTCATTGATTCCCGAGATAACCAGATACTGAACTGTTATTTTTCGGGCATAGAATCCGGATCGTACATACTCAGAATTGAAGATGTAACGGATTGTAAGCATTCCTTCAGCTTCCACCCAGGAGCTATTTTGCCACATGAAAAAATCACCCTGAACAGCAAAACCGTTGTTATCATTCACATAAACAGACTTTGAATAATTCCCCCAGATATTGTTTTCATATGTCTCATAGAGATTCATTAATAAACCACCATGAGAATCATATGTGCCTGTATAACGTCCGTAATCAGTCCACGCATTATTAATCCAGCGTTGGACAAGTTCTGTAATCATATTACCGCTTAAATCATATGAAAAATTGTTTTGCCAAGTATTTGTCCACTGACTATTCGTGTATTGCTGATAAGTTTCACTTTGGACTTGTCCGCCAGCATTATAAGAATAAAGACTTTTATTTTCATACTGCCAAGCCCCCGACCAATTCTGACTCATTTCCTCAATTAATCTCCCCGATTGATCGTAGGAATAAATATACTGGTAAGCATAACTCCACGTTCCGGAATTATAATTTTCTGATGTCCACGTGAGTATATTTCCGGAACCATCATAAGTACTTGTATATCTTGATGAATATCCCCACGCACCATTTTGCCAAAACTCAACATATTCAGTCAACACATTACCATGTATATCATTTGTATAAGTTCCACGATAGCTATTTTGCCATGCATTATTTTCCCAGGTCTCGCCCAGAACACTTACAAGATAACCATTCGCATCATAAGTCGCCGTATTCCGGTAATCATCAACCCAAACAGTGTTGTTTAACATTTGCCAGTACTCAGTTAACCATTTTCCCATTGCATCATAGGTGATTTGATATTTCTGCGCGGTAGTGGCATAGTACATAATTATTTCCTGTGGCAAATAGAAATATCCGTTTAAGTTTATTGGTTTCTGAAGATTGAATTTTTTAGAGAGATGGGATTGAGAGTATGATGGAAAGCCGGGATAAAGTGATTTTGAGATGATATTTTTCATCTGACCCTGACCGGGGATAAATTTACCCTGATCCAGGATGGGTTGAGAATTGAGAGTAAAAGAAACAATTAATAGCAGGATTAATGTTTTCATAACGCCTCCATTCAAATAAATTATAAAACCCGCTCAAAATGTAATTAATTAAATGAGAATTCAAAAGAAAAAATTAATATAGGGAAAATTCTATCTTAGCGATTCAAGTACCCGGGAATGTGAGAAAAGAGTAATTCTTATTTGGCTGGTTTTGATGGAGTTAGTTTAAGGTTATTTTTTATCGCAAGCTCTTTTATGTTAAGGAGGTGAATAATGGGAATTCTTTTTTCTGCAATTCTCTGAAGCAATCCTCTTTTTTTGTGATCGCATGAAGCATACTCTTTTACAAGTCCATTGGGGAAAAGAGGAGAATGAGAGCATCCGCCCAGCGAGGCATGATTTCCTCCTATATTTATCAATACCGATATACTTTCCGATAAAAATATCTCTTCCCTTTTTTGAATTGCTTCCTCTAAATTCTGGGGTATGAACAACTGTTTATTGTTTTGCATTACGGAAATGCGGAGCGATTCAATCCCTTCTTCCTGAATTCCGCCACCATTATCATTTACACCCCCTAAAGTCAGTAGTTTGGATTTATATTTAAGTCCACCCCGTTTGATTAAATAGCTCTCTATATCAATCCAGGTGGCTTCCATTTCATTAGCTCCATACATTGATGCACCTAGCGAACTGATCATAATCACATTACATCCTAATGTTTGGGCAGCAGCAAGCGATGCGATTGCCAGCGATGGGAATGAACCAGAAAGGTTTATTCCCAAATAATCTTCTTTCCCCATTTTGCATTCCACAAGCCAACGGTATATTAGTCCGGCAAATTCGGGATTTGCAGCAGTTTGTTTTGCATCAAAGTTACCGAGTGTTGTAGTTATTAAAGTAAATTCGGATCCGAGCAATCCCCAGTATTCAAAGTTAGCATATGATGGCTTCGATAAACCAAGATCCTCTTTCATTGTGTTAACGAGCCGGAACCAGTATTCCGCCATTTCGATCGCATGCTTTTCGTCTGGAGTCCATTTATTAGAAGAATTCTTATCGATAAATAAATTAACCAAGATTGCCGAAACCACGGTAACCATGAACGTAATTATAAGGAGTCTTGATTGCCTGATCACGATTTACCTAATAATAACGATAATTATATACGTTACGGAAGTTACTATACCGAGCGAATAGATTGTTTTAAGCGGTGATTGTCTGAACATTTCATTGGCAATAAGCCCAGGAATAATAAATCCAATTGTAAGTAGCTCGACCCCGGTATTAATGTTAGGAAAGAAATAAAGGTCGAGCAGCATTTTAAGAAGAAAACCGATAAGAAGAGTAACGAGAAATTTCCTTTTGCCATAAAGGATTAAATGACGAGAGAGATAATTAATTATTGCAAGAGTAAACAGAGCAACCACTATAGTTGTCAGCATACGAAAAGGCTGATCGGCATAAAGAGCAAAATAACCGGGTGTAATCACTCCCCCCGGAGAGAGATCAAACAATTCATAATAAACAATTCCTACTACAAGACCTATCAACAGGGCTTCAGTGATCATAATTCTCTGTTCCGTTTAAGTGAATTTAAGAATTTAAAGCCATCTCCTGCAATATTTCCAATTCCAATGATAAGTGATTCATCAAATCCTGCTTTCAGAAATGTATCCTCAGGGAAATTGAAATCTTTCTTTCTCCAGACTTTAATCTTCTTAGGGCTAAATCCTAGTTTTATTAATTTTCGTTCTGTATATCCTGTATGGTCGCCGGCAAGTATAACAGAATGCAGGAATTCGTTTTCCAGAGAATTGATCCATCGTGCAAATTCCAGAGAGCGGAATGGTCTGTCGTTTCTTGTATTTAGTACTATAACAAGTTTTTTAAGGTTAGCGTATTGAGCACGGAATTTCTGAAGAAACTGTCCGGCTGATGGAGTATCATTCACAGCAAAGCCATCAATAAATTTTGAATCGCCCGGAAGTTCGTATATGCACGGAGAAATGGGTTCCTTCTTTTGATTAATTCTTTCAATTGCATCACTTTTATCAATACCACAAAGCCAGCAGACTTTGAGTGCAATTGCTAAGTTAAGTTTAACAAAATCCATATCATCTTCTGTGAGGGCAACGGATATCACCTTGCTGTTTTTTAACTTCGCCTTTGACTCAATAAGCGGTAGAAAATCCTTTTCCCCGGTAACCACTATTGAATTCGCGGGAATAGCTTCACAGATTGATTCTGCCTGTTCCGGAAGTGTTTTACCCATAACTTCGAAGTGATCATTTCTAATGTTTGTTATTACATAAACAGTAGGTTTAATAACTCTCGTCTCAAGTTTCTGAAGTTCGGGATTCAGGGACATACATTCCATCACCAGATTATTAACCCTGAGTTTAACAGCAGTTCTGAGAGTACGAATTTGTTCCTGAACTCTTGCCCTTCCTTTTCTCCTGATAATGGAATGTGTTCCATCCGGATATATTAGTTGAGGAATGACCCCTGTAATTTTACCGAGTGTTGGTTCTGAGCTCAGTCCGGAATGAATTAATTCTGTAACGCTTGATTTACCCCTTGTTCCATTCACAATAATTCTATGCCTAAGAAAGGCAACCCTGCCAGAAGTCATTATTGTTTCAAATACCAGAAACAGAAGAATAAAAAATATTACTGCAATCAGGAAAAAAAGCGACATAGATTACCCATATATTTTTGTAAATTCATAAAGTAATTTAGCCAAATTACTTTAAAAGCCCAACGCCATTCCCCCTCTTCTGACATCTGCAGAGCCGTAGAATTTATGGTTATCCCAATCAATCATAATCATCTGAGCTCCCCCAAAAAATAGATCATAATCCCCTCTCACTCTAATATTGTGTCCCTTGCTTTCTACTGCATTGCGCACTGCGTCAGGAATCCTCCCTTCAATATACAGGTAGTCATCGAGTTTCTGGCAAAACATTCTTGGCGCATCATTAGCGTCCTGAACATTCATATTAAAATCAATTATGCTTACAATAAGCTGAACTACCGTTGCAATAATTCTCGCAGCTCCCGGTGAGCCAATTATAAGGTAAGGTTTACCGTCCTTTGTAATGATAGTGGGCGCAATTGAGCTTCTGGGTTGTTTATTAGGTTTGGGAATATTAATGTCAGCTACTTGCCCAAAATTAGACATAGATGAATTTAAAAGAACCCCGCAAGACGAGAAGCTGGAGCCGAAGAAAACCCCAAGAGTTTGCGTAAGGGAAACCATATTCCCCTCCTTGTCAACAACGCAGAGATGGGTTGTATGTCCTCCGTCAAAATCAGTTTCCAGATCATCAATACTCTTTTTTGTTTCTTTTTTGTTTTGCTCACTACTTCTATTTGTCTCTTTCTTATCCTTTTTTATTCTCCCCCAGCTGTCGAACAGTTGATTCTCACGACTGCTTTTATTATAATTTTCTTCATCATCAGGATCATCATTAAAATACTCTTCCTCATCCACCGTTTGCTTCACCTGTGGCTCAATCCCTTCTTTATCGTAAGGATTGGGGTTCCCCTCTTTTGTTTTTCTATATTCTTTTGGGTTAGCATAGTTCATATCAATATCATTAAAGCGAACTCTTGCAAAACTTTTAGAAAGAAGTCCATTTACGGGGACATAGGAGAATTTAGTATCCCCAAGATAAGCAGCACGATCTGCATAGACTCTCCTGAGTGTTTCAGCGAGAAAGTGAAGGGCATCCCCGTTTGTGCTGTAATGACCAAGCTTCTTAAGGTCTTGATTTTCAAGAATATTCAGGGCTTCAATAACCGAGAAACCTGATTGTGGTGCGCCGGCTGCTATAATCTGATAACCACGATAAGTTCCCATTACCGGACTCGATATTTGGGGTTTATAATTAATAAAGTCATTAAGGGTGATTTTTCCTCCGGCTTCATTAATATCTTTTACAAGTTGTTCGGCAACTGTTCCTTTATAAAAACCATCTTTCCCCTCGGTGGCAATTTTTTTGAGAGTATTTGCGAGTTCTTTTTGCACCAGCAACTCCCCTTCCATCAGCGGAAATCCTTCGGAAAGGAAAATATTAGCTGTTGATTCATACTGTTGAATTCTGGAAACGTTGTCCAGAATCAAAGAAGCAAGAGTATTGTCAATTGGAAAACCCTCTTCGGCATACCGAATAGCCGGTTTGAGGACAGTAGCCAGCGGAAGAGTTCCATATTTTTCAAGTGCTTCGGTCAAACCCGCAACGGTTCCGGGAACGAGCACAGATTTTGCGGTACCTGCATCACTCCCGAAATTATAATCAAGCTTATTGACATCTTCGGAAGCTTTCATATAGTAATTAATGAAAATATACTTATCTAGTTTTTTCAAATAAACCACCATCGCACCGCCTCCACCTATACCGGAACCATCCGGTTCAACCACACCGATTGCAAAGGCCGCAGCCACAGCAGCATCAACCGCATTCCCTCCAAGTCTTAGCATTTCATCCGCTGCTTCTGAAGCTAAAGGATGTGCTGTTGAAACCATCCACTCATTTCCCACCGCATAGTTGCCTCGTTTCGGATCATCGGGGGACTGCCAGACAGTAAACTGAAATGATAGGACAACACAAAGAGCGGTTAAAAGCAAATATCTTATTTTCATCAATTTATTCAACATTTTTTCTCCAAAGAAATTTTAACTCAATTAATAACCAACAAACTTAAATAACGCTCTTCTTAGAATATTTTCTTAAGCTCGTTGCTCACTTCCGCCATTTTATCAACCAAAGAAATTTTAATTTTTTTATTTCCTGCTATTTTGGTAAAGAACTTATCCTCATCACCCTGTTTAACAACGATCATAGCAATCGAAGATTCGGCTGACAATTCGTTAAAATCATCAGATTGCTGACCTCTGCGTGCCGTACCGCCAATATGGATCATAAGAATGTTTATATTCTTTTTCTTAGCGGCTAAAATAAGAGCATTAATTCTTGCTTTTTCCTGATCACGACTAATACCGGCAGCACCAAGTCCTTTAGAACTGTATCCCGGAATAATAACCAGTGTTTTTATTCCGTCAAGATTATTTTCTTTTGCCAGTGCTTCGATCTTATAATTTATACCGGCTTTCTTGAACAGCATTCCTGCCAGAGTTACATCTGCACTTTGTCCTGCGGATGTAATAAGTACAGGCTGATCAAATTTTTTATCAGATTGGGCAGATGTAAATGAGGACATTAAAACAACTACCAGAAATACGCTTAACATGATTTTCATTTTTTACTCCGTTTTTATGATTTAATATAAATAATTTTTCAATCCCGATTCAGAAATTTCGGTGAATCCCGGAATATTTTCAAATAATAATTCTTTTTCCGGATTCATCTCGTTATAAGCTGCTACAACTGCACGGAAGCCTTCGATATGGCGGGCGACTCTAATTTTAAGAGGTTCTCCATCCGGGTCATATTCAATTCTAAGTTTTCCGGATTCCAGTGCTGTTTTGTAATTCTTATCCACTCCATAGATAATCATTTCTTCGTTTGTCCTGCCGCGAAGTCTTCCCTGAATTGGGTTACTTGTTTCCATAAGCACAGGCAATACGCTAGTACTATCACCCCATTCCCTGTGGCTTAACCCACGAAAAGTCTTTGGTGAAATTTCAAGAGCATATTTAAGATTTTCGAATTCAAGATTCAATACTGCCATAGCCCCCAGTTCCTTAGCTTTTTCGTGGACAATTATCGCCTTGATAATAGGAATTTCGGGTGCTGCTTCATGCAAATCAAATGCAAGATCAACCTTTTCGCGCTTAATCAACTCGACAATGGCATATCCAACGCGTTCCGAAAAGGTTCCGTCTGCCCTTCCAGGGTAAGATCTGTTAAGATTTCTTGTTTCAAAACCCGACAGTTTCTGCCCGCTCGGATAATGAAGATAGACTTCCGGATCAGGCCACTGATCAAGGGGATTACCAACTCTGGATCCAAATGAAAATTTTCTTTTTCCACTTCTGGTATCGAGTGTAAAGTCAGCCGGCAGCCCTTCCATAGGATCGGTGCAAGTGTATCCACTGTGACATGCCTGAGGAATGACTATCATCCGTCCGGTAGTCACTTTAATATTTTCAAGTAGGAGTACCGCACTTAAATATCCCGACGGTTCATTTGGATGTGTTCCACCAAGGAGCAGCACAGTTCCACCTGGCACACCACTATCGAAGAAATAAATATCGGTATCCCCATTGCTTCCTTTCAAATTATGAAGATAATCGCTTAGCTTACCAACGCGTGTGAGTCCCTCAGCCGGGAAGAGCTTATCTTTTTCACGTTTTCCAATGAACTCAACCGCAGCCAGAGTTGCCAGAATTGCAGCCAGAAGCAGGAAAGCAATCGCAGTTATATGATTTTTTTTCATCCTTATCTCTCTATTTAATCTGCAGAATTCTTAAAATAAACGGAATCAATATCATCACATAAGCCATTTGTTTTTTCCACTCTTTCTCCCTGAAAAGTTCGATTCCAACAACTGTGGTCAGTAAAACAAGTATTAATATATATGTCCAGTATAGCATTTCCACTCCGCTTAATTAATAACGCGTTAAAGCCGACCCGATACCGTCAGCGAAATAAATAATTACAAAAGCAGTAATCATAGAAAGAATAATGTAGAAAAGAGAGTGTCGTAGAATCTTGAAATGATTCTTTTCACCCACCATTTGACCGGCATAGGCACATAAAAGAGATGGCGGCGGCATGGTATCTCCCAATGCAGCAAGAAGCGCCAATCCGGAAGTCACAATAATTTCGTTTTTACTGATAAAAACAAAGACCAGAGGAACACCCACAACTGACGCGGCAGCATAAGCCGAACCAAAGAATGGCATTATCATACCCGCAACATATTTCAATTCCTCCGGCATTTGAAGTGCGGTAATTGCCAGGTAACCACGCACACCCGTCAAGGTCATTATCTGAATGAACATCCCTACGCCCACCAGTATTGCCATAACCGGCATTGCGTTTTTTACGGCAAGACTTGATTGTTTATAAAAATCAATCTTCTCTCCGGTGCCAAAGGCAGCGAGTGTGCCGATCAGGAAAATGAGGGGAACCCCAAGATGAGGCATATACTGTGGAATTATGCGGTCAAGTAACAAAAGAACAACCACTACAAATATGGGTATAAAGAGTTTAATGCCATGCTTTTGGCTGACCGGTTTTTCCATTTTAGCAAGTACTTCATTTATGTCGAATTCCTTAAGATATCTGAAGCGAATGATTATGGCGGTTATGGTTGCCAGCGGGAAAGATGCAAGAAACAAGGGGAGTTCAAAACCGACATAAGGCATATCCACCCCGCCTCCGATTATCATTACCGGAATACATATTGGAGGGGCGATCTCCCCGAATACAGCTGCCATGGTGATAAGCGATCCGACTGCTATCCCGGGCATTCCCATTGCCATTAAAGGTCTTACTACAAGCGCACCGGTTGTAAGAATGCACGCTGAAGATAATCCGGTAAGCATTCCGGGAAACATAACAAAATATGTTATAAGTATCATCATGATTGTGGGGTGGCGGTAAAGTGATTTGATCATGTGATAACTGATTGTGTGAAGAGCCCCGGTAGCTTCAACTGTTTTCATAAAAATCATTGCGGTGGCAATAATCATAATAGGATCGAGGAATCCAAAACTGCCTTCCACCAGATGACGGACTGGGAATCCTTCTCCGGCAACGAGTGCACCTGTTACTGCGGAAATCATCAGCGATACCCCTGCGGGGAGTTTAAGCAAAAAAACCGCCAAGGCAAATGCCACAAGCATACATAACAGGGTAATTAATTCAATGCTCATAAATTGTTCCGCTATTTGATTAAAGATAATTTTAACATTTTTACAAACTCCGGTGTCTGAAAACGGCAAAAATAAATACCGCTTGACAACCCCTTCCCCTCAAAATCAACACTATGGTTTCCTTCTGAAAACCATCCATCCGCCAGCACCTCAATAAACTCTCCCGTTACACTGACTATTTCAATCTTTATCTGTAAATCCTTCTTTAATCCAAAATTTATTTTGGTTGAGGGATTAAAGGGATTAGGATAATTTTGATATAACACAAAATCCTCTATCAATTTGTTTTCCCTGATTTCTGAAATACGCGTGAAACTTTTTGAGTAACCCTTTACATCATATATTCGCACAGAATCTATTTCACCGCACTCCGCAATCTTTGTCCGGAAATTGATTCTCTGATTTACGGAGGACTGCAGGAATGTTTCCGGCTCAATAAAAACTTCATTGTACCAAGGATTATCGTTATCTGCGGGATCTATACCAATTCTGCTGTTAAAAGAAATGGATTTTGTTTTTAATTTCCCATAAAGTATAAGTCCGTCAAAGTCAAGTTCGGTCTCGTGAACAGTTACTGTCACAGCAGTGGAATCGTTTCGGGTTGAGAAAGTGACGGTGTACTGGTTGATGTCTTCATAAGGCAGAAGTTCCACTGGGTTTCTTGCTTTATCTTTGTCTATAGCAGTCCCGTTTAAGTTTCTGTAAAGTTCAAAATGAAGATGCACTGTGTTAATTTCATAACCTGATTTCCCCATAAAACCAATTGTATCGAGAGTTGTTATTGTGTCTCCCACATTGAATCTGTGGAAACCGTTCAGATGCAGGTAAGCATTGTGTCGCACCTGCCCGTTTGCAGAATCAATACGAACCAAAATCCAGTTCCCGAATCTCTGCAAACTTGTTCCCGCAGTCTGAGTGGAATCTTCTTTTCTTACAATCACTCCGGCGCGGGATGGTCGTATTGGAGTGTTATATGATCCGGCGAAATCAACTCCTCTGTGAAAATCATAAACTCCGTTTAGTCTTCTTGGTCCAAAAGCCGATGCGGCATCAACAAAAAAAGTGTTTCCTGTCGTCGGATAAACAGAATGAATAATTTTAAATACTGAGTTACTGATATCAGAGATATTGCTGTTTCCGTTATCGGAAATACGAACTCTTCCCTTCCAGGTGCCAATCTGAGGCACATTCCAGTTGTATGTTCCGTTGTTTACAGTACTCGCTGTTATCAGCATCCAGGAAACACCATTATTTGTGGTGTACTCCAGTTTAACATTTCCGACAAAACCGGTTGTTGACCAGGTTATGGGTGTAACTTCACCGGAGCGTAATAATTCAAAACCATTTGGTGAGAGGACTGTTATTTTATCCTCGGGAAAAGTCATACCGACTGCATCCGATAATTTTTTGCGAGATGCGGTGGAATTCCGAAGATTAAAGCATTGTTCAATATGAATAAATCTCCCGGTTGTTAAAGCGGCATTATTTGAGCAGGGATTTGAACTATTGTTTATAAGCCTCCCCTGTGTGTTTGTTAATGCAATCAGTTTATCCCAGTCAAGATCAATATGGGCTGTTTTGAATGTAAGTGTATCATCGATAAGCAGCATATTATTGCGCAATAAAACGGCATAATCATTTTCAGGAGTAAATCTCGTCCCATTACTGATTATAACATCCGGATCATCATCCCCCTGAGAAAATCCATGCGGTTGAATTACTACAAGCCCACTAATATAATTGTTCAGCACATTTGTGGTCACCTGAAGCATTCCGTCCGCGGTATGCGCCTGGTCAGATATTTTGTAAGGACCATTGGGTCCGCAAACTGTAGATGTGCCGCTGCAAGAGGAGTTTGTCGTACTGTTGCACCTGTGAGTTCCGGTAATAAAAAGCGCACGGCAGCTATTATACCTGAAGATGTAAGTCGCCTGTCTGTCTGTGTTTGAGTCATACTTTGGATGCGGCGCCTGCATGAACAGTCTGCTTCTTTTTGCTTTCGGATTGTAAACAAACATTCCCCAGTGATTGGAAGATGAACTCTGTTTCTCCAAAATATAGTAGGTCTCAAGCGTAGTCGTATCATACAAGATGACCAGTCTGTAACCGAAGTTGTTTGCAACCACATTCGCCACACCATAGTTTCCCTGGAGTATCAGAACAATAGTGTTCGACCATTCTGTTCGTTGAGAGGAGGTCGGAATCTGATAATCATTTCCATTAGCTCCCGGCAGTCCATCGGTGAAGGCTATCACATAATCACTAAGACTCCCGGAAGTGTTAGTCTGTGCAGGTAAATAAGTCAGAAGACTTATTATCAGAATGACTATGCTATATAAAATTTTTCCGTTCATCTTTTTTCTTTACTTAATCAACTGCATTTTTTTTGTTTCCGAAAAAGTTTTTCCGCTTTCCAATTCGGTTATATTAATTCGATAAAAATAGGTGCCGCTTGAAATGTTCGTGTTCCCGGAATGATAATTTACTTTATGGTACCCGGCATCCTTTATTCCGTTAACCGGAGTTTCAACTTCATTCCCAAGCACGTCAAATATTTTTAGGGATATATGACTTCTTTCAGGAATCTCGTACTCAATGGTTGTGCTTGGATTAAATGGATTCGGATAATTCTGAGAAATCGCAAATTTCTCCGGTTTATCAATTTTCACCTCAACCGCATCACTATACTGGTATGTACCGTCGATATCAACCATTCTCAGTCTGTACTGATATTTACCGTTTGACAGATTTCCATCTCTGAAGTAATATTCTTTTGGAGAATTACTGTTTCCCCCGGCTTTAACCTCGCCAATTTTTTCCCATAAACTTTCAGCTCCCGCGCGCTGGATCTCAAACATAAAAGAATTGACCTCATTTTCAGTTTTCCATCTCAGTTCAACTTTCTTTCCGGTTACCCGAACAGAAAAACCCGACAATTCTACCGGAAGAGGAGTGGAGGAATTTCCTGCTGTCCAGTATGAAAAATTATTCACTCCCGTTGCTGTTAATGTGTTATTTGACGTATTCAAAACTGCTGGGACCTGATCCCAGTTACTTAAATCAGTTGAGCGGAATAATACCAGATTCCCTTCTGGAATTGCGTTTAGCTCATTTTCATCATACTTAAAAACCAGTGTTGCATTGAAACCGCTTGTTTCGGTCGGTGTTATCTGGAAATATCTCTTTATACCCTCACTGCTGTTTCCCGTTGTAGCTGTCCCGGTTTTCCTTAAGATCGCCGTGTTTCCCGGAGCTGTTCCTGCTGGGTTTATTTCCAGACCTATTCCGCCGAATGTATTATTTACACCCCGCAACACTTCCCTTGTCGTCTGAATATTCCCCACTACCGTTTTGCCGGCTGATTCTGTAAGAGACGAATTTGTCCCCAGGGTCAGTATATTTTCGCCGGTGATAAAATTTCCGTTTATTACGGAAAGATTTCCGTTTATAGTTCTGCTTGCATGTAAAGAAACATTCCCGCTATTATATATCGTAACATTATTTGGTCCTCCGGCTCCCGGCCATTCCGCATCGGTAGTTGTCTGCTGGGTGGTCTGATCGGAGTTTCCATATTGAAGTAATGCATTATCTCCGTATAATAAAGAATA
>JAAYVN010000138.1 GCA_012517155.1 Ignavibacteriales bacterium
AAGTAATAAACTCGCTAAAAATAGAACTGATGAAATAGTATACATAACGTTCATAACGAAGGAAGATATTTCGACCTGTCGAAGTAAATCTGCCTGGGCGGAGGAAGGAATAACTTTGCGCCGCTTTGGAGGTCCGATATATGCGGATTGTTACCTTCCTCGAATCTTCTATTCCATTGGACGCTGGACGCAATAAAATCACATTTCAGAATCTGATCGGAAACCCAAGTTTTTTACGTCCTTACGTCCAAAACGTCTAATATGGCTTAAATTCACCACTTTTTCAAATCCCCCTGCGTCCAAAACTGGACGCATGGACTTGCGAAAGAGTTAAAAGAACAAATATTCTATAAGCCTGATAAACAGAATAGTCAAAATATTTGCAATAATGCCGGAAACGAAAGTCCGTAACCAAATATTATTAATTTTTATCAGTACTTTTTGACGAAACAAAAAGTAAAACGATAAGGAAATCACTATGCTTATTAATCGGCTACTGCAATCATATCTGCATTAGGATAATACTCTGATTTTGATAAATTCATCAAATAGAACAAAAACAGAATTTCCACCCCCAAACACATTTTCCAACGTTCTTTTTAGTAAAACAAACCTCCCCAGTCTTAGATTCTCCCATAAGTCCTCCACCTTATCCTGTTCCCCTGAAGTGCCTCCTCCTTCATTATAAAGCCGTACTAAAGCCGTGGAAAAGCCGTACTAAAGCCGTGGAAAAGCCGTACTAAAGCCGTGGAAAAGCCGTGCTAAAACCAACCTGATTACCATCTTGAAATCTCCAAAAAATCGCTCTGGTTTTCCGTGATTTTATTGGTTTAAGGGGAAATACAGAGATTTGCACTTTTATCTCCCATTAAAACTAAAATCGTATGAGTTTTACCAAAAAACCTCCAAAATCAAATGATTTGTTAGATATGTTAATTTTAGTTTGATGATTTATCAAATCGGCCATTTTTCCGCATTTAGACTTAATGAATGCTATAAGTTATGATTTTTGCGAACTTATTTATATATTAATTGTTTAATTTCAGAACAATTAGTACTGCAAATGAACTTATCCGAAAAAATACTCGATTCCGGTGTCGTTGGTGCTGGTGGTGGTGGTTTTCCCACTCATGTTAAAGCTTCCTCCAAAGTGGAATTCCTTCTCGCTAATGGTGCAGAGTGTGAACCCCTTATTCATAAAGACTATGAAATAATGCTCAATTTCCCGAGTGAAATTGTCTCCGGAATGGAACTTATGCTCTCTGCCACCGGAAGCAAACACGGTTATTTTGGTATTAAACTTAAAAACGAAAAAGCCATTGACCGCATCGAGCCCCTCCTTAAAGGGAAGAACATCTCACTCACCGGGCTTGGCGATTTCTATCCCTCCGGAGATGAGTACGAACTTGTTTATGAAGCCACCAAACGACTCATTCCCGCCGGCGGTATTCCCCTGAACGTCGGCTGCGTTGTCAATAACGTCGAAACATTTTATAATATTTATAAAGCTTCAAAAGGGGAGAGTGTTACCCAAAAATTTCTTTGCGTAACCGGAGCAGTAAAAAAACCGTCATCCTTCTTTACCCCCGTCGGTACATCCTTCCGTGAATTGATTGCATTTGCCGGCGGAACAACCACATCCGATTTCGGCATCTTTGTTGGCGGAGTGATGATGGGCTCTCTTACTTTTGACCTTGATGAAGTAGTTACCAAAACTACTGCCGGTCTCATAATTCTCCCTAAAAACCATTACCTTATTCAGCGTAAAAACCAACCCGAACATAACTGGCACCGTATCGGTAAGTCCGCTTGCGATCAGTGCAGCTATTGCACGGAGTTCTGCCCCCGCTACCTCCTGGGATATGACGTCCAGCCCCATAAGGTTATGCGCTCTCTCGGATTTACTAAAACCGGCGAAGCAGTCTGGAATCAAATGGCTGAACTCTGCTGTGCTTGTGGACTCTGCACTCTTTACGCATGCCCTGAAGATTTGTTCCCCAAAGAAGCCTGCGACCGGGCAAAAGTTGAAATGCGTAAATCAGGCACAAAATATATCCAGCAAAAACCTGTTATCGTCCACCCCATGAAAAATGGAAGACGCGTACCCCTTAAACAACTGATAAATAAACTCCGCCTGAAGGAGTATGACTATCATACCCCCTATACAAGCGCTTCTCCCGATCCCGCTTCAGTTAAAATAATGCTAAAACAGCATGCGGGACAACCCTCTAAGGCAATTGTTAAAACGGGTCAGCACGTCTCACTTGGCGAACGGATTGCTTCTGTCCCGGACGATTCCCTCGGCGCTAATATCCATTCTTCAATTGAGGGAATGGTTACTGAAGTTACTGATACTTTTATAAGAATTAAACATTAGGAATAAGATGTTTTTGAAAAACTCTATAGGACTTATTGAACTTGGCAGTATTGCTGCAGGAATGCAGGCCGCAGATATTATGCTCAAAACCTCAGATGTTGAATTAATCCTCTCCCGGACAATCTGCAGCGGGAAATATATGACGCTTATCGGTGGGGATGTTGCCGCAGTAAATACTGCTGTTGAAGCAGCTGTTCAAACTCTCGCTTATGGCGTAATTGATTCAATGGTTATTCCCAATGTTCATCCCTCAATCTTTCCTGCAATAGCTGGACACACTCACGTTGACCTCCTTGAAGCGCTCGGAATTATCGAGTCCTTCTCAGTTGCCTCTATGATCGAAGCAGCAGATGCAGCCGTCAAAGCTGCTAACGTCCAGCTTATCGAAGTACGCCTCGCTATGGCTCTCGGAGGTAAGGCTTTCTGCACTCTTACGGGGGAAGTGGCAGCAGTTCGCAGCGCTGTTGATGCAGGAGCTTATGTTATTGAACAAAAGGGACTCCTCGTTAATAAAGTCGTCATCCCGCAGCCGCGTCAGGAATTACTCTCGGAGATGATTTGAAAAAACCGGAGTTAATGTCCCCCGCAGGAAACTGGGTTATGCTCCGCGTTGCCGTGCAAAATGGTGCCGATGCAATCTATCTAGGAGTTGATAAACTGAATATGCGCGCAAAGGCAAAGAACTTCACAATTAGTGAACTCCCCGAAGTTGTCTCATTCTGCCGGGAAAATAATGTTAAAGTCTATCTGACAGTTAATTCTATAATTCTCGAGGACGATCAACCTCATATAGATGAAGTTCTCACAGCCGCTAAATCAGCCGGCGTTGATATGATAATTTGCTGGGATATCGCTGTGATTGCTAAATGTAAACAATACAGCCTGCCTTTCTGTATCTCAACTCAGGCATCAATCTCTAATTCAGCCTCTGCAAAGTTTTATTCTGAGCTGGGGGCTGAACGCATTGTGCTTGCACGTGAATGTACTCTGGCGGAAATTAAAAAAATCAGAAACGAAACTCTCACACCCAAGCGAATTGAGATTGAAACATTTATCCACGGTGCTATGTGTATTGCAGTTAGTGGACGCTGTTTCCTTAGCCATGATATCTTTAACAAAAGCGCAAATCAGGGGGATTGTATGCAGCCATGCAGAAGGGAATACGAAATCTACGATAAACGCCTCGATAAATCCCTCCTCATTGGTAATGATTATGTTATGTCCGCTAAAGACCTCTGCACAATTGAATTCCTCGACCAGCTGATCGAAGCAGATATTGACTCTTTCAAAATCGAAGGTCGCAAACGAAGCCCCGAATACGTTGCTAAAGTTACTTCTGTTTACCGCAGGGCTATTGACAGTTATTTTGATGGTACCCTTACTCCGGAAAAAAAGACTGCTTTCCTCGAAGAACTCTCACACGTCTATAATCGCGGCTTCTCACCCGGCTTCTATTTTGGTAAACCGGGAGCTGAGGGTTTCTCTTCCGTTGACGGTAACTCGTCAGTTAGAAAGAAAGAATTTGTTGGTAAAGTTCTGAACTATTATAAAAAATCAGGTGTTTGTTATGTTGCCGTATTATCAGGCACTCTTCAGGTAGGCGATGAGCTTCTGATAATCGGAAATACTACCGGCATGGCTGAACTTAAAGTTTCTGCTCTGATTAATGAAGAAACGAACATTCAGACAGCCTGCCGCGGTGATAAAGTTACTTTTCCTTGTCCTCTTCTCGTAAGGGAAGGAGACCAGGTCTATAAAATAGTAAACTAATAAATATTAACTTTCTATAATGTGAGGTGTCTATGAAAAACAAATTGTTCTCGGTTCTTTCAGTTTTACTTTTAACGGTTTTCTTGTTTACCGGATGTGATAAAAGCGAAGATAATCCCTTGAATCCGGGTGGAGGTGGAAATAACAATACTTCAGGTAATAATAGCGGTCAACCAATCCCAACGATCGCCGGAACTGACGGAATTATGGCAACAATAGGATTTAGCTTTAGCGTTCCGGGTATGCCAATTAGTGTTGATTACGTTATGGGCTACGCCTTGTTTGGTCTTCCTAACGGCGTAAACGCAGGAGCCGTTTCAGTGAACAGCAATAATCTTCCGGTTGCCACTCAAAATGGTATGACTTACTACAATTCTTTCTCACAGACCAGCCCGGCTTCATTAAGCAACGTTTCATTTAACGGAACACAGACTCACTCATGGACTGTTGCTGGTGGGAATGGTGTCCCGGCAATTAATGACGGTATAGTTTCTCCAAACACTTTTACAATCACCGCACCGGCGGCAAATGCTACAGTAACCAAATCAAATGATATGAACATTACTTGGACAAATACCACAACTAACGATTCAGTCATGATTGTTCTCGTTAGCTTGGCAGGTGGTAACCCGTATATTAGCTCAATTGTATCAAATAACGGTTCATTCACCGTCCCTGCCGCCTCTATGAGTGCAATGTCAGCCGGCGACGCAATGTTACAGGTGGTTAAATTCAGATATAAAATCGTTGCTTCCGGCGGTAAAAATTATGCTATCATTTCTGAAATTGTAAAAACAGCAAACATAAAACTACAATAACCTCTAAAACTACTTGATTTTTAAGAGGCGGTCTCCCGCCTCTTTTTTTATTCCCTCTCTTTCTCCCTTATATGTCGATATTAATTAGTCTTTATTAACAATGCTTATTTTTTGCATATTCCCTAAAATATTCATATATTTATTTCTTAATTTTAAAAGATTTTTAGAAGAAATGGCACGAGTTAAAAACATCGAAGGTTTTTGTAGTTTCTGTAATGCTACTACAAAAATGGAGTTGAGCGGAGATTCTAATCTTGGCAAAGATGACACCAGAAAATGGGCAAAGTGCAAAAAATGCAAACAGATGGTTCTTGTTGATTATGAGGTTAAAGAAAAACTTCCTAAAGAAACCATTGAAAATGACCAGAATGAAAACCTTAAGATCTATTCGCCAAAATCTTCATATTTAATAGGTGATGCAATTTATCACCAGGGTTGGGACGATACAGGTGTTGTCCTTTCCAAAGAGCTTCTTAGCAATGGAGTTAGTTCCATTCTTGTTAAGTTTAATAAATCAGGTCACAAACAATTAATTGAAACAAACCAGCAAAGCGAGGTGAATTAGTTTGGTTGGAATCTCTATACAGGAAAATGAATCAATCGATCGTGCGTTAAAAAGATTCAAAAAGAAGTATGAGCGTTCTGGTATCCTTAAAGAGTTCAAGAAAAGAACTTTTTTTGTGAAACCTTCTGTTAAAAAACGGATGGAAAGAATTAAAGCTGCCAGAAGAAATCATCGTTTCGAGAATTTCGAAACTACTATGTAATTGCCCGGCAGTTTATAGAAATTAAAAAGTCCGTCTTTTGACGGACTTTTTTTTAACCTTTATTCTCTTTTTTCTTTAGCTTGTCGAAGTGATCAACTACCGCCTGCAGTGCCTCGTTTGGTGTGTTGCAGAATTGGAATAAATCCAGATCCTTTTTGCTTATCATCCCCGACTCAACAAATCCCTCGAAGTTAATCAGATTCTTCCAGTATTTTTCATCATAAACTATGATCAGTAGATTCTTCTTGATTTTACCGGTTTGTATTAGCGTCAGTACTTCGAACAACTCGTCCATTGTTCCGAATCCCCCGGGAAATACTATCAGTGCCTTGGCAAGGTACGAAAACCAGAATTTTCTCGTAAAGAAATAGTGGAATTCAAAACTTAACTGCGGAGTTACAAATTTATTGACAAATTGCTCGTATGGAATACTGATGTTCAAGCCAATCGAGTATCCACCTGCCTGTTTTGCCCCTCTGTTTGCAGCTTCCATTATTCCCGGTCCTCCGCCTGTACAAACAATAAAACGGTTCTCATTTAATCCCAGATTCATTGACCATCTGGTTATCTTCTTTGAAAGTTCTACAGCATCTTCATAGTACTTTGACATTTCTAACTGGTGTTGTACTATGCGTAACTTTTGCGGAAAATCCGGTATCATCTTTGGATTTGAACTCTTCAGAATGTTGTATGCCTGCGTAGCTTCACGCTTTGACATTATTCTTGCCGATCCGAAAAATACGATTGTATCTTTGATTTTGTATTTGTTGAACCTTGCTTCCGGTTCCAGGTATTCCGCAAGTATTCTTATTGTTCTTGCATCTGCTGAATTCAGGAATTCAAGGTTTGAATATGCTTTTACTGGTTTTTTTGCCATATCTCTGTCATTATAATGTTAAAAAATTAAAGGCGTTCTGCCTATGCTGTAATAATTAAATTTTAGTTCTTCCATCTTTTCGATATCAAACACATTCCTACCATCAAAAATTACGTTTCGTTTCAGGGATTCTTTAATCTTGCTGAAATCCGGATTTCTGAATTCATTCCATTCGGTAAGTATCAGAAGTCCGTCGGCTTCTTTCAGCGCATCATATTCGTTTTCCGTGTATGTTATCGAATCGCCAAAATAGAATTGTGCCGTTTCGTTTGCAGCGGGATCGTATGCTGTTACTGTTGCCCCAAGTTCAAGCAATTTTTTTATTATCACTATTGACGGTGCCTCCCTCATATCATCCGTGTTGGGTTTGAATGCAAGTCCCCATACCGCAAGCTTCTTTCCCTTTATATTTCCACCGAAGAATTTTACTACTTTATCTACAAGTACAAGTTTCTGACGCTTGTTTACTTCATCTACTGTCTGCAGTACCTGCAGAGGGGATGCATTCTCGTTGGATGTTTTAATTAATGCCTTCACATCTTTCGGGAAACATGAGCCGCCATAACCAATACCCGGGAATAAAAAACGCTTCCCGATCCTTGTATCGGTCCCCATTCCCCGCCTCACCAGATCTACATTTGCACCTACTGCTTCACAGAAATTTGCCAGCTCATTCATGTAGGTTATTCGCATTGCCAGATATGAGTTCGCAGCGTACTTGGTTACTTCTGAACTGTGCCTGTCCATGATGATTATCGGGTTCCCTTGCCGGACAAATGGCTCATAGAGTAACTTCATTTGTTCAATCGCTCTGGGGGATTCAGTTCCTATAACTATTCTGTCGGGTTTCATAAAATCCTCAACTGCAAATCCTTCGCGCAGAAACTCCGGATTTGAAACCACATCAAGATTGGCTAATCCATGTTTTCTGAAGATATCCTCCACAATATCTCCTGTCCCAACCGGGACCGTGCTTTTATTTACTATAACTTTATAATCTTTATTACCGCGCTTTTTCAGAATTTCCGCAACGTCATCTGAAGCTTTCATCACGTAACTAAGATCCGCACTTCCATCTTCCCCTTGCGGGGTTGGAAGACAAAAGAATATTATTTCGCTGTTGTCAACAGCATATTCAAGATTGCTTGTGAATTCAAGTCGCTTCTTTGCTATGTTCCGGTAAAATATCGTATCCAGTCCCGGTTCATATATTGTTAGTTCAGCATTCTGAAGCTTTTCCATTTTTATCGGGTCATTATCAACGCAGATAACCCTGTTTCCCATTTCCGCAAAACAGGTTCCGCTTGCCAGCCCTACATATCCTGTCCCTATTACCGATATATTCATATTTCTTTCTTTTTAAGATGATTTAATTTTTACTGGTTTTACATCCCATATATTCTTTGCATACTCCATAATCGAGCGGTCACTGGAGAATTTCCCCATCCTCGCAATATTATAGAGCGACATCTTTGTCCAGGCACTCTTATCTTTATATAGCAAACTTACTTTTTCCTGTGTGGCAATATATGATTCATAATCGGCAAACAGGCAATAATAGTCCCCGTTCATAAGCTGCTCTGTTAAAGAATTAAAAATTCCGGGTTCAAATATAGAGAAATAATTACTATTTATCATATCGATTACCCTCTTAAGCTCCGGAATTCTTTCATAGTATTCCCAGGGTTTATATCCGCTGCTCTTCAGGCTAACCACCTCATCCGCCAGCAATCCGAAAATAAAGATATTTTCATCTCCGACCTCTTCGCGTATCTCTATGTTCGCACCGTCCATCGTTCCGATTGTAAGCGCACCGTTCAACGCAAACTTCATGTTTCCGGTTCCCGATGCTTCCAGTCCGGCGGTTGATATCTGTTGTGACAACTCAGTTGCGGGAATTATTTTCTCTGCAAGTGTTACCGAGTAATCTTTAAGGAAATAAACCTTTAGTTTATCACCAATCGTTTTGTCTTTATTTATCACATCAGCGACGTTACAGATCAGTTTGATTATCAGTTTGGCCGTGAAATATGCGGGAGCTGCTTTACCGGCAAATATCACTGTTCTCGGTGTCCAGTCTCCCTTAGGATTATCCTTTATCCTGTTATACAGGGTAATTATATGCAGCACATTCAGTAACTGGCGTTTGTACTCATGGAATCTTTTTATCTGTACATCAAACATAGAGTCAAGATTTACTTTGGTCTCGAATTCTTTCTCAATGTAATTTGCCAGAAGTTTCTTGTTTAACCACTTTACACTCCTTAAGTCTTCGAGGAAATCATTGTCCCCGGCAAATGCTTCAAGTTTTCTTAATTCATCCAGATTCTTGATCCACTTGTCCCCGATTCTGTCTGTTATCATATTACTCAACAGGGGACTGGCAGTCTTAAGCCATCTTCTTGGGGTTATTCCGTTGGTTACATTGATGAATTTCTTCGGATATAGTTGATTGAAATGAGGAAATATTATATTCTTAAGTATATCCGAATGAAGTTTTGCAACACCATTGACCTTATGAGAACCTATGATGGCAAGATTAGCCATCCTAACTTTTTTATCATATCCCTCATGGATAATTGAAAGTTGTGAGATTATGTTATTATCCTGAGTGTAATGCGCTCTTATGTCATCAAGAAATCTTTGATTGATTTCATAGATTATCTGCAGATGTCTTGGCAGCAGTTTCTCCAGAATTGAAACAGACCACTCCTCAAGAGCTTCGGGGACCACTGTGTGGTTCGTATACGAGAAAGTATGTGTTGTAATATCCCATGCTTCATCCCAGTCAACTCCCTCAATATCCATCAGTATTCTCATTAATTCCGGGATGGCTATTACAGGATGTGTATCGTTGAGTTGTATCGCATTTTTATCTGCAAAATTGTCAAAAGTCTTATGGTTAATCTTGTGTTTTCGAATTATATCCTGAAGCGTTGCGCTTACGAAAAAGTATTGTTGCCTCAGTCTCAGAAATTTTCCTTCTGTAATAGTATCATTTGGATACAATACTTTTGAAATATTTTCCGAGAGAGTTTTACTCTCAACCGAAGCAAGATAATTCCCCTGATTGAATTCCTTGAAGTTAAATTCAGAGGTAGCTTTTGCCTGCCAGAGTCTCAGATTATTTACAGTATTGGTTCTGTATCCCGGAACGGGAACGTCATAACCGACTGCCAGAACATCCTCCGTATCAATCCACTCAAACTTCTTATGTCCGCGCTCATCTTCTGTCAAAACCACTTTCCCGCCAAACCTGATGCGGTAACTTAATTCGCGCCGCAGAATTTCCCAGGGATTTCCGTAAGTAAGCCAGTTGTCCGGTTTCTCAACCTGCCAGCCGTTCTGAATATCTTGTGAAAAGATGCCATATTCGTATCTTATTCCATAACCGAAAGCGGGAAGTTCCAGGGTAGCCATAGAATCGAGGAAACAAGCCGCAAGTCTTCCCAAACCTCCGTTTCCAAGTCCCATATCATTCTCATAATCACGGATATTCTCAAGACTGTAACCGGCTTCTTCAAGTATATTATAACATTCCCCATAGAAATCCATGTTAATAAGGGCATTTCCTAGCAGTCTTCCCATTAAATATTCCAACGAAAGGTAATATACTCTCTTAACGTCCTTTTCGACATACATTCTTTGTGTTCTGAGCCATTTTCTTACTAATCTATCCCTTATTGACATGGAAAGGGAATAGTAGATATCCGCAGGAGTTGCGGTGATTTTATCCTTTACCAGAATGAATTCAAGATGCTCTGCGAACTGGTTGGTAAGAGAATAACTTTCAATAGTCTCCTTATCGGTAAAAAAAACAGATTCCGATTTACTGCTCATACTTTACCTCACTTATATTTATTCATATTTATAAACGTCTTTGTAAATCAATAGCGATTGTCTGATTCTTTTATGCAAGTTACATTAATTAAACGATAAATCAAAAATAATTGAAAAAAATAAGCACAAAATCAGTAAAACAGTTTAAATTATATTATTTTTCTGTTATATTTCTAAACTAAGAATTTGGAATTATTGATACGAGTTTTGATTGATGTGTGGATATAATATTGCTTCTATTGGACATAATCTGGTATATTTTTAGTCATGGAATTAATTGAATTAATAAAAGTAACTTTTATAGGCTTTATAATATTTATGACAATCGTCATAACCATATCTTATATTGTCTATAAAGTACGGAAAAAAAGCAAGAATCCTCCTGTTTACAATGTACCGAAGGTAATTGTGAGTAAGCATAATAAGGATAAAAAGGAATCAGTCCCTCTGCCTCCTCCTAAACCTGCCCCATTAAAAGTCAAGGTGGATGTTCCCAAAACTCAACCACCAAGAATGCAACCTGTTCAAGCAATCAGACAAAGCCAGCCATCTCCTCCAAGTACCGGAGCAGGTGTTCAACCGGTTTTGCAAGCAGCTCAGCCTCAACCTACTGCGCCAAAACCGGTGCAACCGCAGGTTGAACAACCTCCTCAGCAGCAATACCCTCAGGATTATCCCCCGGTTGCTCCACAGGTAACTCAACAAATGCCTCCACAAGTCAGTCGAAGGACATTAGAGCCCGGCGTTCCTGCTTATCCGGTGAATCAGTATGAACAATTTCCGCAATATACTAATCCGGGGGACAAACAGAATTATCAGCAAAGAGGTACGGAGGAGTTTAATCAGCCTGCCTCCAGACCCACAGTATTCAGAACCACCGGACAAACGTATCCAAGAGTTACACAGGTGAATACACCGCCACAAACAACTGTAAAATCACCCGGAAACAGATTCCAGGTGCTTAATAAACCTCCTGATCTACCACAGACTTCGCTGAATATTGCTTATTATGGTACTGACAGACTGTCATATCAACCACCTAAGTACTTGAAAATAAATCAGGATCAATGAGTCACTAAGGTGATAACCCGGGAGCAGGTGTGACCCGATATTCTCACTTTCTTTATATCTTTCCTTTGACCTCTGTAAATGCTATTTTAGTAAATAAGTTTTATACAATTATTATACAGGAGTTTATATGAAAAATATCTTTATCTTACTGCTTGCTGTGTTTCTTTTAGCCTCGAATTTGTCGGCTCAGTTTGAAACACAAGTTCAGGATCTGTCAGCATGGATAGAGTATATGACCCCCGGGGATATGCATAAAATGATGCAAAATGACGCCGGTGAGTGGAATACCACTATAAAGATGTGGATGGATGCAAACTCAGAACCCCAAATTACAAAAGGGCATGCAAAGATGGAGATGGTTCTTGGAGGACGTTACCTTCGCACACATCATTTCGGGGACAGTCCTGATATGCCGATGGAAGGAATTGGTTATCAGGCTTACGATAATATCCAAAAGGAGTTTATTGCCACCTGGATTGATAACATGGGAACCGGTATGATGATAACAAGAGGGAAGTATGATCCGAAAACAAAAACGACGACCATGACGGGAACAATTGTGGATCCTGCCGTTGGAAAGGAAATTCCGGTTAAAGAAATTAGCCGTTATATTAACGATGATAAAATAATTATGGAAATGTTTGTTACATATGATAAGGGGGAGTTCAAGAGTATGGAAATTGTAATGGAGAGGGTAAAATAATAACGACTATGCAGGAAAAAATTCTTAATCTTTATCTTGTTATTGAAAAGGGGGAAATTACCGGTTTGAGAGGTGTTTCTTATGAAATGGAAGGAACAGACGATGAAAAGATATCCTTTCTTAAGTCCAGAGCCACAGAGGATTTCCAGTCCGCCTATCGCTTTGATCCGCCGCGAAACCGGTTTAATAAACTGATGACATATAATCAATTTTATAAACTTGAAAAGACGGGAAAACAATTCAGGTTGTTTGAAGAGATTTTCGAATCTTTCGGCGTTCCCGATTCACCTTTGGTATGTCTTACTCCGGTTGTGGATGGAGAGATTCAAGCATCAACATGATTTTAATACAGGAGAAAATTATGCAAAGATTTATAACCCACTTACTTTTAGTTCTTTTTTTTGTTTCAATAACTTCAAGTGCTCAGCAGAAAAAATTTGCCGTTGAGGAAATATTAAGCAACCGGGCATTCTACCCTTCTTCGCTTTCACAAGTAAAATGGCTTAAGTCCGGAAGTGGTTTCAGCCATATAAAAAGAGATCCGGTGTCGAAGAGCATGGGAGTATTTATTTACGATGCGAAAAAAAAGGAAGAGAAACTACTGGTATCGGGGAGTGAGCTGAAGGTCAGTGGTGGTACGGAACCGATGAGTATCGGCAACTATGAGTGGTCTCCAAAAGGAAATTACATCCTTTTTACAGGAATGTTATATGCAAGAACGAACCGGATTGGGGGGGCATTTTATCTTTTTAACTTGAATGACAGGTCACTTAGAGAATTAGCCGGTTCTGAAGAGACACAAATGAATCCGGTATTTTCTCCCGATGAAACTAAACTGGCATTTGTAAGAGGAGGGAATGTCTTCGTTGTTGATATAAAAACCGGAGTGGAAACTCAGTTAACTTTTGATGGTTCAGATAATATTCTTAACGGTTATTTTGACTGGGTATATGAAGAGGAATTCGGAATATCAAACGGAATCCGCTGGTCACCGGATAGTAGAAAGATTGCCTTCTGGAGACTAGACCAAACAAATGTCCCTGAAATTGAACTCGCCCAGTGGGACTCTCTTTATCTTAATTCCTACAAAATGAAGTATCCAAAAGCAGGGGGAAAAAACTCAGAAATTCAGATCTGCGTAGCAGAACTCGATTCCAGAAGAATTACAAAAATGGATATCGGGGAGGAGAAGGATATTTATGTTCCGAGAATGGAATTTACTAAAGATCCTTCGATGCTGGCGATTATAAGAATGAACCGTCTTCAAACTGAGCTGGATATTCTTTTCGCAGATGTTAATTCCGGAAAGACAAAGATAGTTCTTTCAGAACGAGAGAAAGCCTGGATATCAGTGCATGACGATCTCCGATTTCTTGAAGATGGAAAACACTTCATCTGGCTGTCCGAGAAGGATGGTTTTAATCATATCTATCTTTATGACATAAGTGGCAAGGAAGTAGGACAACTGACTTCGGGGAAATGGGAGGTTGAAAAGATTCTTGGAACTGATGAAAAGGAAGGAAAAGTTTATTTTACGGGGAATGAAAGAAGTCCTGTAAATAAAGACTTTTACGTGGTTGATATGAAAACCGCGGAAATGAAGAGGATAACCAGTACACCCGGATTTCATGATGTGAGCATATCGCATGACTTTAAGTATTATATTGACAGATTCAGCAATCACAAAACTCCCTACTCAACAGTTGTCTGTTCAATTGACGGTAATGTTGTGGAAGAGATTTTCCCGTCGAATGCCGGAGCATTTGCCGAGTATGAAATGCCGGAAACGGAATTATTAAGCTTCCGGACATCAGACGGTGAATTGCTTTATGCTACGATCATCAAACCAGCCGGTTTTGATGAGGATAAGAAATATCCGGTTCTTTTTTACAACTATAGTGGTCCCGGAAGCGATGGTGTGGTAAAAGACCGATGGGGCGGAATGACGGATTTGTGGCACAAGCTGCTGGCGCAGAAAGGATATATAATTTTTATGATTGACAACAGAGGGACAGGCGGCAGAGGAAAAGAATTCAAGCATCTTGCATATAAACGCCTTGGGCACTGGGAAATAAATGACCATGTTGAAGCGGTTAAGTATTTAACAACTTTGTCCTATGTTGATCCCGAGAGGATCGGTATATGGGGTTGGAGTTATGGGGGATATGTATCGGCGCTGGCACTTATGAAAGCAGCTGATTATTTCAAGGTTGCTATATCAGTAGCGCCGGTAATACACTGGAAATTCTACGACTCGATTTACACAGAGAGATTTATGTCCCTTCCCTCACTTAATCCGGAGGGATATGAAGAGAGCAGTGTGCTGGCTTATACTGATAAGTTGAAAGGAAAACTGCTGCTCGTTCATGGAACACTTGATGATAATGTGCACTTCCAGAATTCCGTCTCGCTGGTAGAAAAACTTATCAGTGAAAATAAAGAGTTCAAAACCATGTATTATCCGGGGAAGGATCACAGCATATACGGAGGAAAAACACGGTTACATTTATTCAATATGCTAACCGAATTTATAGAGAACGAATTATAAAAAAAGAGAGAAAGCCATGAGGTCTTTATATCTTTTATTCATAGTAATTGTTGTAACAGCGGATGGTATTTCACAGACCATACCTTATCAGTATGGCTGGCCAAGACAGGCGAGCAGTGATTGGGGATTATATGCAAATTCCCCTACAATTGAAGATATTGACAAGGACGGTTATCCAGATATTTCCGTAACAAAAAGTTTTGCGACACCGGAATTATTTGTATGGAAAAGGAACGGAGCATACGTGGGGGGATTTCCGATAATAATTCCTCCCGGTAGTCTTCAGAACAGCGGCTCGATTGAAATTACCGCTGCGGGAGATGTGGACGGGGATACATATCCGGAACTTGTGTTCGGAGATGAGAACGGACAACTCTTTGTCGTTAAGGGTAATGGTCAGATGGTTACGGGAACACCAATAATGCTCGGGGGAACAAAAGAGACCACAACTCCGGCGCTTGTTGACCTCGACGGGGACAGCATACTTGAGATTATCCTGACTTCATACGAGCGGGAATCACCTAATAATAACGGACAACTGCATGTGTTTAAGTGGACGGGGACCGGATTCAGTGATTTTAATAATTTCCCGGTATCTTTTACTTATGGGTCAGATGCAGCACCGGTTGTTGGTGATCTGAATGATGACGGAATAATGGAAATTGTTTACGTGGAGAGCGGGAGACAAAGTGACTCGACAATGGCTAAACTGCAGGCGATTGATGCTACGGGAAAACCGGTGACCGGATTTCCGATTGACATTGCTTATACATCAATCGGCTCAACCCCCGCATTGTATGATCTTGACAAGGACGGGAAACTGGAAGTCTTGATAAGGATAAAACCGGTAAGTACAAACATTAACGGAATATACGCATACAATCATGAAGGTCAGCTCCTGCCGAATTTTCCATTTCCAATTGAAAGCGGTCATCCCTTTGCCGGACCTGCAATAGCGGATATGGATGGGGACGGAGAAGTGGAGATTGCCTTTGGAAGTGTTTTAGCGGTTGACAGCGGGAAAGTATTTGCATGGAAACTGAGCGGAGAACTTCTTCCAAACTTCCCGGCGAAAGTTTGGGCAACCTGGGTGGATGGAGCAGTAGCACTTGCAGATGTGGATGGAGATACTTTGCCGGATGCGATAGCACCAACAAACGACGGGCTAATATATGCATTCAATTATAAGGGGCAGTTGTGCAATGGCTTTCCGTTAGCGGCAGAAGATATATATGTGGTAAAGGGATTTGAGTCCTCACCATCAGCAGGGGATGTTGATAAGGACGGAGATGTGGAGATTTTTGCGGGCTCGTTGAATAAAAGAGTTTACGGTTGGGACACTCCCGGAATTATCTCTAATAATATATGGAGTACATTCAAAGGGAATGCACAGAGAACCGGAGGACAAATCAGAGGATATCATCCGAGCGGCATAGATAAAGGGGAAATTTCAGTTAAATCATTCAACGTTCTGGAAAATTATCCGAATCCTTTCAATCCGGTGACTAAAATCAGATACAGGGTTGATGAACCGGGAATTGTTCAGTTAAAAATATATGACCCG
The DNA here is from genome assembly GCA_012517155.1 of Ignavibacteriales bacterium. Classification (GTDB taxonomy): domain Bacteria; phylum Bacteroidota; class Ignavibacteria; order Ignavibacteriales; family Ignavibacteriaceae; genus JAAYVN01. Next base: position 16,336 of record JAAYVN010000138.1, read on the forward strand.
ATAGGGAATGAAATTGTAACGCTGGTAGATGAAATGAGAGACTCAGGAGAGTATGAGATTCCTTTTTACACTGAAAATAATTCGTCAGGTGTTTATATTGCGCAGTTGATTCATGGAAAGAAAGTTTATACCACAAAAATGATATTAATTAAATAGTTGATTTATTAATGGAAAAAGAAGAAAAGTATTACGAAAAAATATTAAACAAAATAAAGCCCGCAAATCCTAACACATCTGTCCCTTCAAATGGCAAAGATGGTGATTTAACGAAACAAGTGCTAAAAAAAATCAAGGAAGACAAGAGACTGTTGTACGGTATTCCTGCCGGGATAATTATTTTTATTTTATTCCTTTACATGATCAGGCCTGTGGCGGAGAGTTCAGTGCCGGTATTCAAAGTCAATAAAGGAGTATTTCTTGTCTCAATTACGGAAAGCGGAGAAGTGGCGGCAAAGAACTCTGTGTCGATTTCCACACCACGAGTAAGAGGCAATCTTAAAATAGTGTATCTGATTACACAAGGAACATTTGTTAAAGCCGAAGACATAGTAGTTCAGTTTGATCCTACGGAAGCGCTATCACAACTTAAGGAGGCAGAGTCCAAACTCGAGATATCACTTTCGAACAGGCAGAAACTGGTTGCAAATCAAGAAGCCCAACTGACCAGTTCCAGGTCCAATATGGAGAGTGCGGAGCTTGCATTCGAGCTTTCCAAATTAAGTCTGGAACAAATACAGTTTGAGGCACAGATAAAACAACAGGAAGTAAAACTGCAGCATAAGCGGAATGAACTTGCATTCACTAAAGCCAAGCAGGATTATGCTTCGCTGCAAATAGTGCAGAAGTCGGAAATGAACAATCTGGATATTGAGGTTAAGCAAAGAAGATCAGACCTTGAGAGAGCACAGAGAGATCTGGAAATGCTAACCTTAAAAGCACCCGCTGATGGTTTAGTGGTATATGAGACTAACTGGTCAACCGGCAGAAAGATAGCGCTGGGAGATACACCCTGGTCGGGGATGACGATAGTTACTATTCCGGATCTTTCCTCGATGCAAAGTGTGACTTATGTGAACGAGGTTGATGTAAGTAAAGTAAAATCGGGAATTCCGGTAAATGTAAGACTGGATGCATTCCAGGACAGCACATTTGAGGGGGTTATAAGCAGTGTGGCAAGTCTGGGAAAGATAAAAGATAACAATTCATCGATTAAAGTATTTGAAATTGCAGTGGATATAAAGTCGCAGTCGGAAATCCTTAAGCCCGGAATGACGACGAGCAACAGAATAATTATTAACAGGATCCCGAACTCTATTTTTATTCCTCACGAAGCAATATTCGAGAAAGAGGGGAAGAAGATAGCTTATGTAAAGAACGGTTCAGGATTTGATGAGCGGGCGATTGAGCTTGGCGAAAAGAGCGAGGATTTTGTTATTGTGAAAAAGGGGCTTGAGGAAGGGGATGAAGTTGCGTTGAGAGATCCGACTATTGAGCTTACACCATCCGGCGAGCAGGGGGACAAGGGGGAGGTGACAATGCCTCAGGAGTCTAAAAAGTAAGAAGAGGGAACAAGAATTATTATGAATTATAAGGAAAGTTTCAAAATCGGACTTAACGGTTTGCGTGCCAATATTATGCGGACCGGGCTTACTATGCTCGGAATAATATTTGGTGTAGCCGCGGTAATCTCAATGCTTTCGATAGGAGAAGGGGCAAAGCAGGAAACGTTACAGCAGATTGAATTACTGGGGACCAACAATATCATAATAAATAAGAAAGCAGTAGAAAACACGGGAACAAGTTCGAAAGCTTCATACTCCTTAGGATTAACTACAAAGGACCTTGAGGCGATTAAAGCAATAGCACCTGACATACAGATCATTACTCCGGTGAGGGAGAGCAAACACGGCGTAATGTATAAATCAAATTTAAGTCAGAATGTGATAACCGGGACCTCGACCGGGTACCCAATGACATTCAATTCCAAGCTGGTTGAGGGGACCTTTTTCAAGGAGTATCATCAGGAGCTAAGAGCGAACGTATGTGTGATAGGATCTGGAGTAAAGGAGAGATTGTTCAAGTATGAAAGTCCGCTGAATAAAAAAATCAAGATCGGGGAGATGTGGTTTTCGATTATAGGGGTTGTTGCGCCTAAGAGTGTATCATCAGCGGGATCACAGAGTTTCGGGATTCGAAATTTCAATGAGGATATATATATACCTCTGAATACAATGCTTTACAAATTTACGAAAGTTGAAGTTGATCCAAACTTTGTCGTAAGGGGGAATGTGACGATCACGAATGAAGACGACATAATCAGGCAAAGCGACCGGGTATCGCTGGATCAGATAATTGTAAAGGTTGACAAATCCGAGCGATTGAAGGAAATTGCGGCACTAACGGGAAGAATTCTGGACAGAAGGCACTTCGGGGTAAAGGATTATGAGATTGTGCTACCGGAGCAATTGCTTGAGCAGAAGCAGAAAACCCAGAGGATATTCAATATAGTTATGGGGGCGATAGCAGGGATATCGCTGCTGGTTGGGGGGATTGGTATTATGAATATAATGCTGGCTAATATTTTAGAAAGAACAAGGGAAATTGGAGTGAGAAGGGCTGTTGGGGCAACAATGAATGATATACTGCTGCAGTTTTTATCCGAGGCGGTAACGATCAGTGTACTGGGGGGAGTTTTAGGCATCCTTGTAGGATTCATATTAACAGCTGCAATCTCGACATATGCGGAGTGGAACACTATTGTTTCGCCGATATCGGTAATTCTTGCCTTTACGGTATCCGTAGCCACGGGGATTGTGTTCGGGATCTATCCTGCAAAGAAAGCCGCGGACAAGAATCCGATTGAGTCATTGAGGTATGAATAAAGTTCAGGAAGATTGATTTATGCGAAAGATTTTTATATTGATGGTAATTACTTGGTGCGTAAGCGGATATGCACAGAGGGTACTTAGTTTAGAGGAGTCAATAAATATTGCACTGGAGCAGAGTTATAGTATAAAGTCCGCAGAACTTTCGCTGCTGAGTTCAAAGCGGAATCTTGAGTCAATAAGGTCGGGTTTAATGACTTCGGTAAATCTGGAGTTTGATATACCGAGATACTCGAGAAGTCTGAAGAGTCAGTTCAATCCGGATACGCAGAGCGAACAGTTTTTTCAGATTGGTTCGACGGTACTGGAGAGCAGACTGTACTTTACCCAACCGATACCTTTTACTAACGGTTCATTTTCGTTAGTGGGGTCAATATTCGGCAGGGAGCAGTTCAGCGAGACAATCGGAACGTTCCGGGATTATTATTCAAATCTGAGTTTGAGATTCAGGCAGCCGTTATTTGCTTTTAATTCACTGAGGGCAAGTCTTGAGAGGGCGGAGATTAATCTTGAGAGGTCGGAAAGGAATTACAACAGGGCGACCCAGGATATAGTTTATAATGTGAAGCAGCGATTTTTCCAGCTGTTCAAGGCGAAGAAGAATGTGGAGATAGTGGAGGAAAAAGTCAATCAGGTAAGTTTGTCTTATGAGAAAGCGCTTAATAAATTCAAAGCAGGGTTGGTGGCAGAAGTTGAAGCGCTGCAACTTGAGCTGGACCTGACCTCAGGAAGGAATGAACTGCTTAATGCCAAGGTGAGTCTTTCAGAGGCGAAGGATAATTTTAAGCTGCTTATAGGATTACCGCTGGATGAGGATATAGACGTAGTTGCGGAGGTGGAATTCAAGCCTATTGACGTGGATGTGACCTTTGCTACCGAGCAAGCATTACAGAACAGACCGGAAATACTGAATGCAGGGGCAGATATCAAGCTGAATGAACTGACAGTTGACGAAGTGGATTACAGGGGGAATATTTCCGCTTTACTAACAGCAAATTACGGAATTAATAAAAATGATGACAAAATTGAGGATATTTTTCATAAGTTCGCTGATGACAGGAGTGTCAACCTGACGCTGTCTATTCCGGTATGGGATTGGGGAAAGAGCAAGCTGGAAGTGGAATCGGCAAGGGCAAATCTGAAACAGGCAGAGCTGGGACTTATGAATGAAAAGGAGGAGGTCAAGAGGGAGATAATATCGGCGATCAATAAGATCTCGTCGGCAAGGGCAAGAGTAGAGGTGCTGAGCAAGAGTGTGGAACTGGCACAGAAGAGTTACGACATAAGCTATGCAAGGTTTCAGTCGGGAACCATCACAAGCTTTGACCTTTCACAAATGCAGTTGAGACTGACGGATGCCAAGACGAACAGTCTGAATGCACTGATTGATTACAAGCTGGCAATGGCTGAGCTTATAAGGCTAACCTATTACGATTTCGAGAAATAAAAAAAGCCTGCGAACCGGCTTTATTGTACTTATTCAATGTCCGCCTGAGTGCGGACAGAGGACTTTTAGGCTAAATGGGGTTTAATTTTGTCAACCAAGTGTTGTTTCGGGACAGCACCAATAACTGCATCCACCGGTTTTCCACTCTTAAAAATACCAATAGTCGGTATACTTCTGATCCCAAGTTGTGAAGCTGTGTACTGATTTTCGTCAGTATTCATTTTAACGACTTTAAGTTTTCCATCGTATTCTTTGGCAATTTCATCAATTACCGGGGCGACCATACGGCATGGACCGCACCAGGGTGCCCAAAAATCCACTAAAACAGGGAGTTCAGATTGCAGAACTTCCTGAGCAAAGTTAGCGTCTGTTCCTTCAATAACGTGATTGTTCATTTTTCCTCGATTATTTTTATTAATTTCTGGTGGTTGGATGAAGTGATGAGGAAAAGGTTTCAGGTTTGATTATGTGAAAAGTGAAGGGATTTTTTACGGTATTGGAAGGAAATGTTGTGAAAAGGGATGAGTCTTTAAGTGGAGAGTTATCAGATAATTTTTTATTGATTTTGGGAGAATTTTATGTTGAATTCAGATCGAAGTAAGCATGGCTTTACCACGGCTTTAGTACGGCTTTACCACGGCTTTATCACGGCTTTACTATGACTATATATTAAAGGAAAGGAAATATAGGAGCCGGATTTTGGGTGTGTCGGTGAAGGGTATGATTTTTTGGGATGGAAAAAGGGATTTGGGAGAGGAAAGGGGGCTATTTTATTATGGTGCGGGGATAGAAATTTAGTCTTCGGAGGAGGAAATGGGTTCCCAGTCTATTCCGTCGCAGGGGAGGTAGTGGGTAGTGGGGTGTTCGTCGAGTTTGAGGCAGAGGACAGCAGTTTTGTCGAAGTGTTTACAAGTGGAGCAGAGGGTGGAATCGAGCACTTTTTTGTTTTTTTCGAGAAAATGGTTGTACTGAATTACAATCGGATGAACGATGACGCCATAAATCAGCATAAAGGAGAAAGTCCACCAGAAAGTATAGTCCAGCCAGTTTCTGAGGAGCCAGATGACGGGAATAAGGATGAAAGTCCTTATGATAGCCCAGAAGACGATATCTCCCATCTCAGCGGCTCGATTTATATGTGAATAGAAACATAATTATGAGTATTTTTATATATCAATTATACAAAATATTATAATTCCTGAATAAATAAAAGATAATTTTAAATGTGGTGAGAAATGGAACTGAGAAATAAAACTATTCTGATAACGGGAGCTTCGACAGGTATAGGGAGGGAAGTGGCCAGACAATTATCCAGATATGATAACCGGCTGATTTTGATAGCGAGGAGAAGGGAGCTGTTGGAGGAGCTGAGTTCGGAAATAAAGGGAAACGGGAGTAAGGCGCTGGTTTTTCAGTGTGATGTGAGCAGCGCGGATGAGGTGGGGAAGATATTAAAGGAAGTGGCGGAGAAATATAATGAGGTGAATCTTGCGCTGCTTAATTCCGGAGTGAGTTTCAGGACGGTGGAAGGGGAACAGGAAATTGAAAAGGGGATAAAAACATTTGAGGTGAATGTTTTCGGGCTTTTTAATATGGTAAAAGAACTGCTGAATAATTCGCTAATCAAGAGGGATTCAATAATTGCAGGGGTATCGAGTCTGGCGGACGGAAGGGGTTTTCCGAGAAGCGGTTATTACTGTGCAAGTAAGGCGGCGGCTACAATTTATCTGGAGAGTCTGAGGAATGAATTGTATTTGCAGGGGATAACAGTGATAACGGTAAAGCCGGGATTTGTGCGTACACCCATGACGGATAAGAATGAGTTCAAGATGCCATTTCTTATGCCGGTGGAGAAGGGGGCGAAGATAATTATCAGGGGGATTGAGAAGGAGAAGAGGATAATTCAGTTTCCGAGGATGACGGTGCTTGGTTCGAGGATATTGAGGATAATGCCGGGGGGATTGTTTGATATATTAAGCAGAAGGCATTTGAAGAGTATCGGGAAATTGTGAGGGGCTGACTGAATGGAAGACGGAAAAATGGTCATCCCGACAGAGCCGGGACAAGTTTGGCTTCGCCGTCATTCCGACTCAGTCGGAGTCATTTGGCTTCGCCGTCATTCCGACTCAGTCGGAGTCATTTGGCTTCGCTGTCATTCCGACTCAGCATGGTGTTGCAGAGAGAGAAAAGCGCTTAACAACAGCGTAAACATAATGAATTTCTTAACTGCAATGGAGTATTCTAGGCGAAAAATAGCTCTTAAACGCAAAGTAACGCAAAGTTTTCCGCAAAGTAACGCAAAG
>JAAYVN010000017.1 GCA_012517155.1 Ignavibacteriales bacterium
GTAAAACCTGGTTATGATTTGGCTATCATGCATTCAATTGCAAGACAGTTAATAAAAGATGGTTACACAGATGAACAATTTATTAAGGATAGTGTTGTTTTCAGTAATGGCAAAGAAGCTATCTCGTATGATGATTACAAAGCCTTTCTTGAAAAGTTTACTCCCGAGTATGCTGCGGAAAAGGCTGGGATTAATTCAGCAGATATAGTTAAAGCAGCTAAAATGTTCGGTGAATCACCAACGGCTATGTCAATGTGGTGTATGGGCGTAAATCAAAGAGTAGCAGGTGTATTCCTTAACAACTTGATTCACAATATCCACCTTTTAACAGGAAAACTAGGAAAACCCGGATGTGACTCATTCTCACTGACTGGTCAACCTAATGCATGTGGCGGTGTTAGAGAAGGTGGTGCTTTATCACATCTCTTACCGGGACATAGTGTGGTGGCTAATGAACAGCATAGAAAAACTATTGCTGAGATTTGGAAAACCACTCCGGATAAAATTCAGCCAACACCCGGAAAACATACGGTTGCTATGTTTGAAGCAGTTGCTAAAGGAGAGATTAAAGGAATGTACATTCTGTGTACAAATCCGGCTCAGTCGCTCCCTAATCTTAACAAGTATCTGAAGGGCATGAGCGATACCTTTATGGTTGTTGCCGAGTCCTTCTATCCAACAGAAACTGCAAAGGTGGCGGATGTATTGCTACCCGTTGCTTTCTGGGGAGAAAAAGAAGGAGTATATGGTTGTACTGAGAGGAGATCACAACACCTTGCTAAAGCTCTGAATCCTATGGGTGAAGCTAAATGGGATGGTGATGTAATTGTTGATTTAGCAAAAAGAATGGGTTATGCAAAAGGATTTGAGCATTTCAAGAAACCGGAAGATGTTTGGAATGAGTATCTTCTAACCACAAAAGGGACTGATATGGATCTTAGTGGTGCGACTTATGACCGGTTAAAAAAAGTTAGAGGCCTAACTTGGCCTGTTCCGGATACAAGTCATCCCGGAACCTGGCATAGATTCACAGAGGGAGATCCTTATTTCCCAAAAGATAAAGCTGGTAAAAAAAGAATGTATTTCTATACAAAGCCTGAAGGGAAAGCAGTTATTTTTGCCCGACCCGATAAAGGACCTGAAGAACCAACATCAAATGAGTATCCGGTTGCACTTACAACAGGCAGAATTCTTGAACAATGGCACACAATGACAATGACCGGACAGATTCCTGAATTACGTAGAGCTGCTCCGGTACCTTATGTGGAACTCAATCCTGATGATGCTAAATCCTGGAGTGTTAAGAATAAAGATAAAGTTAAAGTTATTACGGCTCGTGGCTCTTTAGTCTTGGAAGCTAAAGTTATTGATAGAACACGCAGAGGTACTATCTTTATTCCATGGCATTGGCCAGAGAGTCTTACCAACCTCCTAACCATTGACGCAGTGGATCCTGGTTCTTTTGAGCCTGAATACAAAGTTGCCGCTTGCAAAGTGGTTAAGGCATAATAACCTGAGCATGGGTGGCTGCTCTTGCAGCCACCTGTTTATAATTTTTAACTAAGGAAACTGAGTATGATTATAGCAAGTATGATAATTAAAACAGAGGATGGAAAAGCAGAAGATGTGGTCCTTAAACTAAAAGGGATTCCTAATCTGACGACTCATGGTATTTATAAAGAGAATAATATTATTGTGGTCTTGGAAGCAGAAAAAGAGGAAGAGCTGGAAAATCTATCAAGGTATATTATGAATGAATTCGATGGAATTATTGGAACTTTTCCAACATTCATAGCTTCAGAAGATGATATAGCAGAAAACTAAATGTTTTCCTTTTTCAGATATCTCTTACAGGGTTTTTCTACAAAATCACCCTTACGTCCACCTGGAGCTCTTCCGGAAAAAGAGTTTTTAAAAAGATGTATTAAATGCAATAAGTGTGCACAGGTGTGTCCTTATTACAGTATAAGAATGGCTCATGCTGAGTGGGGACGAAGTATGGGAACACCCATGATAAATCCAAGAGATATTCCTTGTTACGTGTGCATGAAATGCCCCCCGGTATGTCCCACGGGAGCATTACAGAATAATGTTGAAAAAAAAGAAGAAGTTAAAATGGGGATAGCTAAAATTAATACCGAAACATGTCTTCCATTTATGGGTATTATTTGTCGCGCGTGCTATGAAAATTGTCCGATTTTCCGCGAAGCTATAATACTTGAAGATGAGTTGCTGCCAAAAGTTATTGCTGAAAAGTGTATTGGATGTGGCATTTGTGAAAGGGTATGTCCTGTTGAGGGATCAGCAATTATTGTTTACTCGCAGGAAGAAATTACCGTATAGTATGACTATGGTAAATCGAAAGTTTTATAACAGACTTAATTTTTATAGAAAACTGTTTCAATTATTCTCATTGGGATTCTTGATATTAATACCTGTTCTGATAACGAACCAAATTTATGCGATAATAGGCAATCTCTATTCGGTAACCATATTCGGTATAGATATTGTTGACCCGGCAATGGCATTACAAACGACTTTATTAACCCGGGAATTTATTACTGTTCTTATCGCAGGTGCTTTAATCCCAATAATAGTTGCGTTGCTGTTTGGAAAAGTATTTTGCAGTTGGATGTGTCCGTTTAATACTTTCTCAGAATACTGGCAAATTATAATGAGAAAGATTTTTCCAAACAGATGGAGGCTGATTCAAAGGGAAACATCAAAAATAAATCCAAAACCTCTGACATACTGGGTGATTTTGATTGCATTCTTCCTCCTAAGTCTTATTTTTGGATTTCCGGTAATTACGTTTTTATCTTTCCCGGGGATATTATCTTCCGAGATATCTCATTTAATTATGGGTATGGGAGTCGGTATTGAAATTCTTGTTGTATTTGGAGTTATTCTGGCAGAGGGTTTTTTACTAAAAAGATACTGGTGCAAATTCATTTGTCCGGTTGGTGGTTTGCTCGGAATATTCAGAACTCCTAAAACCCTTAGATTAAATCATAATGAGGGGAACTGCTCATGTGGTGGGGCTCTTGAGCCTTGCGGTACAAGTTGTCCTCTGGGTCTTGCCCCAAAACATGAGGGATTGTACCCTCACTGTTTTAACTGTGGTTTATGTATTAAGACATGTGAAAAAACGGGATTTGGAGCTCTCAGCTTCGGTTTCGGAAAGAATAGTAAAGACAAAAAGAATTAAGAGTTTAATAATTCAGGTGAAATAAAAATATGTTTGCAAATCTGGGAGTGACCGAAATTCTTATAATATTTCTTATGGTTGTAATTATTTTCGGCGGAAAAAAGATCCCCGAATTAGCTAAGGGAGTAGGAAAAGGGATACGCTTATTTAAAAGTGAATTAAAAGATGTAAAAGAAGGAATAGATATAAGCGAGGATATAAAAAAAATTGATGGTTAATTAGACTCCATACAATAAATACGCTCCGAGTCCGGTTCTCTAAAATTAATAATCATGAGGATCGGACCCACGGGCGTGACAAGAAATTGTCACGCCTCCCGAGATGACAAAGTCATCGAATTGGAAAGGAGAAGGTTTAACACTCGGGTAAAACCTCATCCATTTCGATGAGGTTTTTTTTGGACTGAATATGAAAATAAAAACGGAAAATACAGAACTAATATACACAGCTCTATTCGCAGGCTTGTGGGGTGTTGTTGAAGTAACTATTGGTACAATACTCCACGCCTCGCGGATTCCTTTTAGAGGATCTCTCCTTACTATTGTCGCTATCATTCTCATAACTACCTCACGCTTTTTTATTAACTATAAAGGATCAATTCTTGCTCTCTGTTCTGTGGCAGCAACTATTAAACTAATCACTCTTCCCGGGTTCAATATTACTCCCTTCATCGCAATTATGATGGAAGGAATAATTGGAGAGATCGTCTTTTCAATAATGAAGTATAACCTTCTTTCCTCTGTTCTGGCTGGTTCTTTAATAATGATCTACACCCTTCTTCATAGCCTTTTTATGCAAGGTGTGTTTTTTGGTTTGGGTATTTATAATGTGTACATAGATTTGATGAACAGTATCGGACGAGGATTGAATTATGAAGGTGAGATAAGTTATATAATGATACCGTTGATAATTATTGCCTACATTATTGTCGGAGGAGCTGCCGGACTTTTTGGATGGAAAACAGCTAATCGGACTTACGAAATTCTTACTGCGGAGAGTGAATGAGAAGACTTATTGAACTCTCTTTAATTGTATCTCTTTTTTGTCCTTTTTATATAGCAGTATGGATATTTCCCTTTATTCTCGGTTTTCTGATCAGGCAGGATATGAAGCTCTTTAAATTCATTACAAGATCATCGTTTTTTATATTGGTCTTTTTGCTTATCGGATTGCAACCTCTTATCGCGGGTAAAAAGGATTTCTTTTTACTTAATTTGGGTTTTTCTTTGGAAGTATTTTATAGTGGATTATTTATGGTGATTCGGGCAATCGTAATTATCCCCTCCATTACCTGGCTTTCGAAAACCATGGAAAAGGCGAAGTTAAAAAAACTCTCCTCATTGCTTGGAATTAAAAACTTCGACGAGATTCTAACTCACTCTCAGAATATGTCCCCTGTTATTAAAGAGAGTTGTATTAAATACTTCAAAGAAACTGGAAAACGAAAATATTATGATCCTGTGGAATTCTTTGCCCGGTTCATTGCACTTTTAATCAAATCAACAGATATCTACACATACAAAGTAAATAAAAAGGAAATATTATGAGAGTATTTTTAGTATTCTTCATTCTTATATCTACGATTCTTCTGTCGCAGACACCCGATTCTGTTAAACACTATTACCTGGGCGAGGTTGAAATTACTGCATCAAAGGAGAAAGAATTGAGAACTGTTAGCGTTAGTATGGAGGATATCATCAGACAAAATTCTGTTACCGCTTACGACGGACTTCAGTTCAGACCCGGGATATACGCTTCAGTTAGTGGGAAAAATGATGCTCAGCTTTCTATTCGCGGATTTGACCAGCGACAAATATCCGTTATGATAGACGGTGCTCCGATCTATATTCCGTATGATGGGAGTTTTGATCTGAACGCTATTCAATTAGCGGGATTTAGCAGAATATCTGTTTCTAAAAGTACTCATACTATTCTCTACGGACCTAATTCCATGGGGGGAAATATTAATCTGATCTCTAGCGTCCCTGTGCAGGGTTTAACATCAAGATTGTCATACAGAAAGGGACTTAGTGATGTTGTCTCCGCCGGTATTGGTTTTGCCAATCCACTGTTTTATTTGACCGGATCATTCGGCTATTTTGATACAAAGGGATACGATCTTCCAAAGAGTTTTGTCGCAACTGCAAATGAGGATGGAAGTAAGAGAGATAATAGTGAGTATACATCAATTGCAGGTCAGTTTAAGATTGGAACCAATATCGTCCCTAACACAAATCTTGCCTTTGGATTAAATTTGATTGATAATAAAAAGGGAGTTCCGGTTAATATTTATACTACCAGACCGAGATACTGGAGATATTCAGACTGGAATAAAACACTCGCAAATTTTATGTTTAATTCTTCAGTCTCATCTTTTCTGAGTTTCAAGGGAAATGTATTTTATGAAAAATTTATGAATGTACTTGATTCTTTTGATGATGCAACATATACTGTGCAGAAGAAGAAATCATCATTCCACTCCACATACGATGATCATAGCATAGGGATAAATATTTCTGCTTTCCTTACATCGGATTTTTTCCCCTTGACCAAATTTATCTTTCTCTATAAAAGAGATACACATAACGAACAGGGGAATTACAATCAGTTATTTAAAAAATATGAAGCAGATATCCTGACATTCGGTGCGGAGGAGGAGTTCGGGATTGCAAAAGGATTACGCAGTATCATCGGGCTAAGTTATGACCGAATGAAACCTTTGTTTGCAGATAATGCCCCTCTTCGTCAAACATCAGCATCAATTAACGGTAATGCGGGCTTATACTATTCAATTACTCCCGGAGCTGAGATTTATCTTAGCTTAGCAAGAAAATCGCGTTTTCCGACTCTTAAAGAATTTTACTCGGAATTATTGGGAAGTTATGTTGCTAATCCTGATCTCAAAGCTGAACAGAACTTTTCATTTGAAGCCGGGGGTAATTACCGATTCCAAAATATTATTGTTGCTGGAGCCTTCTTCTATAACGATGTGACTGATCTTTTACAGATTGTCTCACTTGGGAATAATTTAAGACAGTATAAAAATATAAATAAAGCATTGATTACTGGTGTAGAGATGGAAGTCAGCTATGAGGGTAGTTATCTTAATGCAGCAATTAATTACACATATATGTCTGCAAAGAATAAGACTGAAAATATGGATTTGATTAACAGACCTGCTCATATTATTAATTTTATTGCAAATAAATTATATGAATTTGGTCTCCAATGGACTTCGGAAGTAAGTTTTGTCTCGGAACAGCAATCAGTGAATTCCGATAACGGAGCGTTTGTAAAACTACCTGACTATCTTGTAATTAATCTGGGTGTTTCACAAAGGATTTTCTCTCACTTCGCTGTTGACTTGCGTATAAATAATCTGACGGATAAACTATATGAAACAGAATATGGGTTCCCCCGCCCCGGCAGAGAATTTTCTGCCGGAATATCTGCGGAATGGTAAAAAAATAATTATCATAACCGGAGAAGTAAATAGCGGCAAAACAGCAAGAGTGGAAAAAGTTGTGGCTCTGCTAAACCGGTTACAAGGGAGAACTGCAGGCGTTTATTCAAAGGGTGTTTTCCGGAAGGAGAAGAAAGTGGGATATACAATTGTTTCTGTTGAAAGTGGGCAAAGTTCTGGCTTTGCAACAGATACTCAAACTGATAAATATACCCTAAGACAGGGAAGGTATTGGTTTGATGAAAGTGTTTTTGAAGTTTATAATCGAAAACTTATTGAGAAACAAAATAGTGATTATATACTTATTGACGAAATTGGTCCCCTTGAATTGAAAGATAAAGGATTCCATATTGCTCTTAAGCATTTGTTACAACATCACCAAAAGAAACTTATTCTGATAATAAGGAGCAGACTAATAGAGAAGGTGTTAAATAAGTACGGATTGAAAAAGGAAGACGTCGAGATAAGTTACGTTACATAGAACCTGCGATTCATTGTCTTTTATTAAAGAAATTGAAATCATATTGTGGTTTGTATACTTTCCCCCTTGTCCCGCATCACAAATATTAGAAATTATTTCGCATTTTAAATTTTCATGCCTTTTTTAGTTATTTTTGAGATAGTCTTAAAACAATTTAATAAGGTCGGCACATGAAAAGGTTTGTATTTTCCTTCTTATTTATTTTTACTTTACTGATTATCGGACAGAATCTTCCTGAAAATACCAAATTACTTTTCTCAGCGAGCAATCCTGATTTAACAAAATATGGAATTAGCAGGGAAAATAATTTTATTTTTCGACCTCAGGTTATTTATATAAATACTAATCGTGAAACTTATAGCTATGATTGGTGGGGGAATGTAATATCAATTGCTTACGATGTGGAAGTAGGTGGTGTGTGGATGGAAATGACTAAAACGGAATTTTCTTATAATGCAAGTGGTCATTTGCTTTCAACAACAAAAATGTATAAAAACAATGAAGTGTGGTCTGTGTATGACAGATATCTTTTCTCTCCCGACGGAAATGGAAATCCACTGAGTATTATTCACCAATATCTTAACGATGGAAACCTTGAAAACGACGATAAAAAAATATACACCTACACCGCCTCGGGAGATGTACAGACTTATGTACAGCAATTCTGGGTGTACGGCACATGGCGAAACAATATAAGACATTCATACACTTATGCAGGTCCCGGCATGCTGCAGATCGACCTGATGGGGGGATGGGATACTGTATCCGGGCAGTGGAAGGACAATCAACGTCATTATTACAGATATTCCGGTGGTGGCGGATTTTCATCAAGAGTTAACCAGAGCAGTTACAACGGACAACCCTGGTATACATTGGATTCACTTGTCCGTACTTATGATGGAAATAAAATAACTTCTGAAGTTCTCCTTTACAACGTGAACAACTATCAATATTGGCAAAATGAGTACAGGTATATTTATTCATACGACGGATCCGGGAATTTAACCTCCTATGCACGTGACTTTTCTAACTATCTTGCCCCTTCGGACTGGACTCACGATTGGATTCGATATTATACTTACGACGTTAATAACCACATGCTTACACAACGAATACTTTTTTGGTCCGGAACAAACTTTAACAATGGGATGAAGTTTGAGTATAATTATGATCAGACGGGTAATAATATTGAAACCCTCTACTACAACGGAAATCAGAGTTTGTGGAATTTGGAACGAAAGGCAGTTTACACACATGATGGCTTCGGTAACACACTTAGCGGTGTTGCATGGTTTTATAATAACGGACAATGGACGACCGGCGCAACCATGGATCTCTATTTCTACTTTAACAACAAACAGGATACGTTGTGCTATGTAAGCGCCATGTCTGCCAGTATAGAATACCTTACCGGAACAGACGACGAGGCAGTAAGTCCTTCTTCGTTTGTTCTGATGCAGAATTACCCAAATCCATTTAATCCATCAACGATTATTAGCTACAAACTTCCTGAAAGAAGTACTGTATCCCTTAAATTATTTGATATTCTCGGAAACGAAATTGCAACTCTTGTGAATGAGGAAAAAGATGCCGGTTTATATAAATATGAACTAAAAGCAAACAGTTATGGATTGTCAAGCGGAACGTATTTTTACCAACTTAATGCCGGGGATAAAATCGAAACCAAAAAAATGATCCTGTTAAAGTAATCTGCTACATTGAGAAATTCTTATTCTCATCTGTCTTGTAAATACCTAAATGATTTTTTCATTGAGATGTTAATTTAATGTGCCCTCGTAATTATTTATTATTCATCATGTGATTTAATACTCCGAATATAAGTTCCAGATAAACAGAGTGTTAGATAATTTGCCATATCAAAATTATGATCTGTATCAACCAATTTAAGAAACACTTGCATTGTAAAATAATATTTATTATATTCACTTTACAAAAAATAATTACCAGGGCAAATACTCTGATAATTCCGGCATGTTTTGCAGAAATAATTTCTTCCCGCAATAACTGCATGCATAATCTTTGCCGGCATCCTTCCTGATTCCCTGAACTCAGGTCAATTCTATAAAGCATGTTTTTTAATTAAAAATGGAGCGAGTTATGGAGTGCAAAAACTTTCTTTCTTTAATAATTGTTTTAATTGTTTTATCAGTAAATAATTATTCCCAGAAAAGAATTACTCTCCCCGAAAGCACTGAGAAATCCGGTATTATTGAGTCTGTTAACTGGAGCGCTCTGGGTACCGGTATTAATGCCACTGTTTATGCAGTGTTAGCAGTTGGCACAGCTGTTTATGCGGGAGGAAGCTTTCAGTCAGCAGGAGGTGTTACCGTTTCTAATATAGCCAAATGGAACGGAACCAACTGGTCTGCTTTGGGAAGCGGTGTAAACGGGACAGTTCAGGGACTTGCTTATTCGGGAGGGAATATTTATGCGGTTGGGTCGTTTAATCAGGCAGGTGGTATAAACGCAAGAGGAGTAGCTAAGTGGAACGGAACCAGTTGGTCTGCAATGGGTGGTGGTTTGTACAACGATCCAAAGTGCATCGTGGTTTCAGGGAATGATATATATGTCGGGGGTGCATTTACAAGTGCAAGTAATGATGGGGTGAATTTCTTTACCGTGAATAATGTTGCAAAATGGAATGGAAGCAGCTGGTCTGCTTTGGGAAGCGGTACGGTAGGTGTTAACAATACGGTCTATTCACTTGCTATGGTAAATGGAATTCTTTACGCAGGAGGTGCTTTTACTTCTGCCGGAGGTAATTCTGCAAGTTGTGTTGCCAGTTTTAATGGTACCACCTGGTCAGCATTAGGTACCGGAGTCAATTATTGGGTTTATGCTATTACAAATTATGGATCAGATATTTATGTAGGAGGTGCGTTTAGTTCCGCTGGTGGCAATTCCGCTTCCAGGATAGCCAAATGGAATGGGAGTACCTGGTCTGCGCTTGGCAGTGGATTAAATGGTGACTGCGAAGAGATGATAGTTGTCGGTGAGGATCTTATAGTCGGTGGTGGTTTTACTACTGCAGGTGGGGTAACTGTTAACAGAATTGCAAGGTGGGACGGAAGCAGCTGGACTTCTCTTGGGGCCGGGACTAATAGCACTGTCCGCGCATTCGCAAGATCGGGGGGCGACTTGTATGTGGGGGGGTCATTTTCACAAGCTGGCGGAAATAATGTTTACTATATTGCCTACGCTTATGGTGTCTATATTGCTGGAGCCGGACTCAGTTTACCCGTTTCGGGAGGAGGCGGAACGGTCTCTTTCAATGACGACGATAATATTACTGCTGTTTCTTTAAACCTTAACTCTGGTGCCGGTTCGGGGCTTGTTGATATCTACAGACTCGAAAGTCCTCCCGAATTACTGACTAAAAATATAACTGGAAATATAAGTAATTACCGCTGGATAATTGAAAGTCAGGGACTGGCAACAAGCTTTACGGGGAATGTCAGATTTAAAGTGGCTGATATTCCTAACTCCGGAATTACTGACCCTTCAAAAATAACAGTTTATTCAAGACCAATTCCGGGTGCAGGTAGTTTTAGTTCGCTGACAACCTCATACGATGCTGTTAACGGAGAGATTGTTGCTTCAGTTACATCATTCAGCGAATTTGTTTTTGCCTCAAATGATAATCCATTACCGGTGGAATTATTATCTTTTAAAGCAGAGCAGCTGGGAGATGAAGTTATTCTGAAATGGATTACAGCGAGTGAGGTGAATAACTTCTGCTTTGAAGTAGAACGAAATAAATTGATAGACGGAGTATTTGATGAATGGCAAAGACTCGGAAGTGTTATGGGATACGGAAACTCCAATTCACCCAAGGAATATAACTTTAAAGATAATTTAAGGAATAATCCAGGCACAAATATCAAATACCGTCTTAAACAAATAGATAATGACGGACAATTTTCGTATAGTAATATAATCGAATTAGCTGATATAAAACCGATTGCCTTTATTCTGATGCAGAATTACCCAAATCCATTTAATCCATCAACGATTATTAGCTACCAACTTCCTGAGAGAAGTAATGTATCCCTTAAATTATTTGATATTCTCGGAAACGAAATTGCAACTCTTGTGAATGAGGAAAAAGATGCCGGAGCATATGATCTTGAATTAGACATCAGTGATTACAAACTGACTTCCGGAGTCTATTTGTTCAGAATTCAAGCAGGCAACTTTATTGCAGCCAGAAAAATGGTAGTAATGAAGTGATCTTTGGGGTCATCCCGGCTTTGGGGTGGAGTTTTGAATAATTCCATAGATTCTGGCAATTTCCAGGATTTATACAGTTTTAATCTGCTTCAAACCTCCTCCCCAAAAGCGACTTTTTCGTCCTTCCGGACCACCCATGCGGATCAGGGCGAAAACCCAACGAAAGGGGAGCAGAAGAGAAAGGTTGCCCCCAAAATGGCATTTTGCCACTCCGTCATTTGCTGTTTGCTGTTCGCTAATCGCTCTAATATTAATTACTCCCGCTTTTCTTTTCTCCCGTCAATATAGTCTGCGAATCTGCCGCTGGTGACATCATTTACAGGATCGGGGCGGTTCCACTTCCATCCGCCAAAACGGGTCGCCTGGAAATCCATAAATGCCTGTCGCACCTCTTGCTCTGTATTCATTACAATCGGACCATATTGAACCACCGCTTCTTTTATAGGTTCCGCTTCAAGAAGTAATAGCAGACTCTCCTCTTTTCCATTTGTGAGCTTAATCTCCCGGCAGGCAGCAAGTTTTATACGATTTGATGATGAAACCTGAGTGTTATCAATTGAAATTGTCCCTTTTCCCTCATAAAAATAGAGATTCCGGTTCATTGTCTCCGTTCCGGCAGGGATTGTGAAAACTGCATCGGGTTCCATTCTAAGTAAAAATATCCCCACATGGTTTTCCTTTTTATATGCCCACGAATCGGGACAAGGAGTTACCGCCTCTTTTCCGTTTACGCTTCCGGCAATTATTCTTACCGAGGTTTTCTTGCCATTTCCTTCGGCAATCTCTGTCACAGGAATATCCTCCCCCCAAAGCATCTTGAAAGCAGGAAGTGCGAATTTATCCTTTGCAGGGAGATTAAGCCATATCTGGAACAACTCAAGCGGATTTCCTCTCTCCCTGTTAACCAGCGGAAACATCTCCGAATGCTGACACCCCGCTCCGGTTGTTAGCCACTGAACATCGCCATTACCGTAACGCCCTCGCGCCCCCTTGGAATCATGGTGATCCACGACTCCTTTTAGCACAATCGTAACAGTTTCAAAACCTCGGTGAGGATGTGCCGGAAAACCGGGGACGGTTTCTCCATGATACATACTCCATCCATCTTTGCCGGAGAAGTCGCTGCCTATATTGCGCCCCCATAACGGGGAGGCAATTGCCTGATCTTCATTTCCTTCAGGATAGTCGTCGTTATGATGTGCGCAGAAAATGAAAGGATCTTCCATTTGCCATTGGAAGTCGATCGGTTGAATTTTCATAATTTGTGAAGGCCAGTTCAGGTCCGTTTTCTTAATGTCGATGATATTGCCGTCAGCCATAAATACTCCTGTTAAATTAATAAACTTATATTATAAAGATAATAAATGTAGCATAAATAATTGTGAAATAGGAAAATGGAGACTTTGCTTCAATTTGCTTCTGCTTATCTGCTGAAAAGCCGTGACATCTATGTCGCAGCTTTTGGGATTTTTTCCATTGGATTTTTAGTGATCGGCTGTGTTGTTCTGTTTATTGCAGATGCCGGGAATTTTGAACAAATATTACTTTAACTCATTATATTGCAATATTACTTGCGAAAATTGATAAAATATATTAAATTAACATATCCGTTTGTCAAAATACAAATTAAATTCTCCCTCTGATATAGGTTCTTCCTGAAAATATCCCTCCTGGATAAACGGTTGTTGTGTGTAGTTCATCCCTATGTTCATTGTTTTGATATCCGGTTCTTTTCTGATGCAGAATTACTTCTTCCTGAATAGTCAGGAGAATATTTAGTCAGTTTTATAAAGGAGCGTTTATGAAACTTCTTATTATATTTATTTGTCTGATTTGTATTGTTGCTGTTAGTGATGCCTTATCACAATCCGCAACCAAGTATTACATCACAAGATATGATCAGTATAACAGGTACATCTATATTCGTAACATAGACGGCACAAATGAAACCAATTTTACTTTGAGCATACGCCCAAAAGCCATTGCAGTCGATTGGTATAGTTCCCCTAAAAAACTGTATATAGGTCTTGTCCCGACCTCCGGAACCTGCACAATAATAAGATGTAACCTGGACGGTTCAAATCAGGAAAACGTTCTTACCGACCTGGTGAATGTGAACGATATTGAACTCGATCTTATAAACAGAAAAATTTACTGGCTGCAAAATACTTATAATGATGACAAGATATATAAAGCAGACATGGACGCACTAAATTCGAATATCGAATATATTTATTACACAACCGTTACAAGCAGAGATTTGTGGGGGCTTGCGCTTGATGTGACGAATAATCTTCTCTGGATAACTGAAAGAGGTTCGAACTCCTATGCGAGCTATATACGAAGAATGACTACCTCCGGCGGCAGCATTACCACTATTAAAAATCCAATTGACAATCCACACGACATAGAATATCACAACGCTAAAATATACTGGGGAGAGGATACCGGAATTATGCAGTCAAACACGGACGGTAGCAGCACAAACACCCTATATAGCAATGCCGATGCCGATGGACTTGCTATTGATGCAACTAACAATGCGGTTTTATGGGTGGATTATTCAACTAATGAGGTTAAGAAAATTGATTTCGACGGATCAAATTACTCAGTTCACTCACCGGTGCATTCCACTATCTCCAACTTAGATACGGATTATAATCCGGGAGCCCTTCCCGTGGAACTCTCCTCATTTAACGGAAGAGCCACTTCACAGGGAATCGCTCTGCAATGGTCAACCCGGGTTGAATGCAATAACTACGGATTTGATATTGAAAGAAAGGGCATAAATAATAACTCGGAATGGGAGAAAATTGGATTCGTAGCCGGAGCAGGAAACAGCAATTCGCCTAAGGAATATTCTTTCAGCGACAATGTTAAACATCCCTGTGATCATTCAATCCTTTATCGCCTGAAACAAATTGACAATGATGGCATGTTTACCTACAGTAATGTAATCGAAGTGAGATCATTGACTTACAACTTCAGTCTGTCACAAAATTATCCCAATCCATTTAATCCCGTAACAGTAATTAATTATCAGTTGCCGGCGGAAAGCAGGGTAACATTAAAACTGTTCGATGTTCTCGGTAGGGAAGTTGCCACACTGGTTGATGAAGTAAAAGCACCGGGAATGCATAGTGCCGAATTTATAGTTGAAAAATATGGTTTGAGCAGTGGAATTTACATTTACCAACTCAGTGCTGGGGAGAAAATCGAAAAGCGGAAAATGATGGTGATAAAATAAATAACATAATTTAGCACATTTATCACTTAATGGAGGAATCCATTCGCTCATGGATAAATCCTTTAACAAAACTGTTTGTATTATAAAAATATTTACCTATTTTTGCACTGCACTTAAATATTGATTACAGTTAGATTTTTAGAATATAATTTTTCAATAATTTTATGGAGCATCTATGAAAAAATTCTTTACTATTTTACCTTTTCTCTTTCTTATTATCCTTGCCTCGCAAACAGTAGCTCAAACATCAGATGACCATGGTCCCGGGGTAGTGATCCCTAAACGTGCTGAATTTATTTTCCCACCTGAATATGCATCAACCGTTGGCACTGCAGTATTTACAGGTCCGCTCGCCAGTACTGCACGCACTGTCCAGTTGCTGTTAAACGAAAGCCTCCTCTCCCCATACATCGGTAAGGAAATTAAAGGTCTTACTTGGCGACTTGGTCCCGCAGCCTCTGCAAACTGGCCTACTACTGACCAGACTTTCCTGAACTACGACATTTATCTCAGCGGAAGCGTTGCCCCCGAAAACAGGAGCCTGACATTTGCAAATAATGTTGTCGGTACACAAACTCTTGTACGTACTGGCAGTCTGGTTATTTCTGCCGGGTCATTTACATCCGGCATGTCCCCCAACAAATTCGGACAGGTGATCAACTTCACTTCCGGTTATCTCTATACCGGTGGACACCTTTTGATTGAAATACGCCATTCTGGCACCGGCGGACTTTCAACTAGCACGGATGCAGTTGGAACTGCCATAACCGGTTACGGAACACTCTTCAGCGCATGCTGGGCAAGTGGTGCTGCAGCTGTCAGCGGATCTCAGGGTAATTTCATTATTACTCAGATCAACATCGAAGAGGCAATACCGGTTGAATTTACATCATTTACTGCCGGCGTTAACAAAAATGATGTTACATTGTCATGGACTACTGCCACAGAAACAAACAACGTCGGATTCGAAATTGAAAGAAGGGATGAAAAATCCGCATACACAAAAATCGCTTTCGTTTCTGGAGCTGGCACAACTTCTGAAGAATGTTCTTATACCTGGGAAGATAAACTTTCTGCAAGCGGAAAGTATTATTATAGACTAAAACAGATAGATTTCAGCGGTGAATTTGATTACAGCGATGAGATTGAGGTGTTGACCAATGTTCCTTCAAATCTTAATCTCAGTCAAAACTATCCCAATCCTTTCAATCCAAGCACAGTTATAAGTTATGAGATACCGGTGAGTGGTACGGTAATATTAAAACTCTACGATATATCCGGAATAGAAATCGCCACCTTGGTTAATGAAGTAAAAGATCCCGGTTTCTATGAGTACATATTGTCGGCTTCTGATTTGAAACTCTCTTCGGGCGTTTATTTCTACAAACTTCAGTCAGGACTTTTCACCTCAGTCAAGAAAATGGTTTTGATGAAATAAGCAAAAACAAATTAGGGGACGAAGTAATTGCAAAGAGATCCGTTATCCGCGGATCTCTTTTTTTATTCTTCTTCAACTCTTTACAATAAATTATTACCAAATGACATACAAATAAACAGATCAACAAATCACAGCCATGCCCCCATTCATTCATATACTCAAGCCTCCACAATGTATTCCTCCTCCTTTACATCCGGTCTTTTTGTAACAGGGAAAACCCTTTTTGTCAAAATTATTTTTTTATTTAACTTATTACCGATAAATATTTTCGGTTTACAATAATTAAGGAGCGGTTGTGAAATTTTTGTTCGTTTTTATCATATTTAGCGTAGTTGCGTATTCTCAAACCTACCAGTATCAGATAATCAAAAATGAAAGCTCCGGTTGTAAAACCGAGGCTATACCTAATGATCTGTTTATACTAAACCTTGCGGACAGCACTTTCTCGTATAATCAAAACGACTCTATGATTTCACATTCAATAAATAATTACGCCATCCTTGGTGATCATATTATTCTGTATTATGCATTAAAAGATACATTCACTTATCGGTACGAAGATACTATGGATTTCAATATTGAGTATGATAAACTTGTGACCGTAACAATATCCTCGGATAAATTAACTGACGAAGGAACAATTACTTATAACAACTCTGTGGAACCCAAATGCACTCTTATCAGACGCTTCAGACCTAGCGAGGTACTTATAATTCCGTAAACCAATTTTGCAACTGTTATTTCTCCGACACTTTCAGAATTAAAAATATGTTCTGATTCACTTGCGTTTAATAAATAATTTAGTATATTTCTTTGTAAATATTTCTTTATTCACTTTAAAGAGTGTAATATTTATCTGTTAATAATTACCCGCTGAAATACACAGAATGCAATATAAAATGATCAGACATATATTTAATAACAAAAAAGAGAAGAACAATGAAACTATTTTTAACAATTTTAACTCTGTTATTTTTCTCGTCAGTTTCAACTTTCTCACAAATTGATATCCTTGGCAAAATAAAGGATAAGGTTGAGAAGAAAGTTGACGAGAAAACTGATGAGGCCATTGATGAGGGATTAGAAGAACTCGAGGAAGGCATAAAAAATAGCAACAAAAATGAGGATAGTGAAGAAAACAAGGAATCTTCTGATGAGTCTCTCGACAATGAAGAGTCTAAAAAAGAATCAAAAACTAAAGAAGATCCACTTACTGTTTTCAGGTCCTACGATTTTATCCCCGGGAATAATATTTTCTTCTATGACAATTTTGAAAACGATAAAGTCGGTGATTTCCCGGTCAAGTGGAATACCAGCGGTACCGGTGAAATTGTAAGACTAAGTAAATATCCCGGTAATTGGTTCAAAATAATAGATGCAACTTCTTATGTGCCGGAAATAAATACTCCCTTACCTGAAAATTACACCATTGAATTTGACATCGTCGTTCAGTCCTATGATGATCGGGATCTTGAACATAATGGATATTTGGGGGATTTGTATTTTCAGTTTCATGCATTCACAAATAATGATAAAGAATACATTAATCATCCGTGGGGGTATTATACTGCTGACGACGAAGCAACTTTGATTGTAATGGCAGGATTGGATTTCGGTCCGGCTGCACCTTTTAGGATTACTAACTTCCAAAGGGGAGAAGCTTTCGGCCTCAATTCAACCTCAAACTTAAAGGCATTTAATAAAAAAATTGATAAAGTAATCCATTTTGCAATGCTTGTTAATAAAACAAGATATCGCCTGTGGGTTGATGAAAAAAAGGTCCTTGATATTCCTAAAGCATTTCCCCCTGCCAAATACAATGTCTTCCAACTCGGTACTGGCGAGTGGGATGATGACGATGAAAAATACGGCATCTATTTGGGCAACTTTAAATTTGCTGAAACTACTGCCGACATAAGGTCAACCTTTGAAAAAGAAAAAAAAATTGTTACTAGAGGTATTCTCTTTGATATTAATTCTGATAAAATTAAACCCGAATCTTACGGTGTCTTAAAGGATATTGCTCAGATATTAAAAGATAATTCTTCATCAAAATTTTTAATCGTTGGTCATACGGATAATGACGGAGATGAAAAATTGAATCTTGATTTGTCGAAAAGACGAGCCGCATCTGTGAAAAATCTTTTGGTTAAAGAATTCGGGATAGATACTGCAAGACTCGATACTGATGGCAAGGGAGAAAGTGCTCCGGTCTCTAATAATAATACCCCCGAAGGCAAAGCTTCGAATAGACGGGTTGAATTTATTAAAAAGTAATATGTTTTTCTTGAGGATAAGGGATCATTTGTATCCCTTATCCCCGGATTATTTGTTCCTCTTTTAAATCCTGCCTAATTCTTTTAATTCAATAGCGTTCCATCAAATTCCGGATCAATTATTCTTGAAAAGATTTTTTATTCTCAACCTGATCTCATAAATTTATATATCAGTAATTTATTTCTTTTATTAATCTGTATTCTATTTTGGAGTCTGAAATGAAAATTTCTCTTTTCCTTGTTTTTCTTCTCTCATCTTCTTTCTTGTTCACTCAGTCTTGGAATAAAGTAATTTCCAATGCTGAAGTTATTGCTGTGGATTCCAAACTCAATCAGGTTTGGGCGGCTACAGACAACAACGGCGTCTTTTATCTGAACAAAAACAGCGGAATATGGCGTAACTACACTTCGGAAAATGGGTATATGGTCACTAACAGCACCGATTGTCTCGTCATTGCCGCCGGAAAGGTTTTTATTGCCTCCACTTACGGTATCTATTACTGTGGGATTAATGGCAACAATTGGGGGCATTACGTTCTCCCCGGTGGTTATATGCCCAATTGGATTCGTGCCGTTGCTGACGATGATACCGTGGTTTGGTTTGGTACATTTCAGGGAATTGCAACTTACTCTAAAAATTCTGCTTCATTCAAAACATATAATATTACAAAAAACAGCGACGGCTCAACGAATAATATCACCACAATCCATGTAACCCCTAACGAAGTTTGGTTTGGTACGGAAAACGGAGTGCAGGTTTATAAAAAAGGATTGAACATAACCGCTGACTCCTCCCGCTTCCTGTATAACAAGCAGAACGGTTTTGATAACCTCTCTCAATACATCAGCGTTAAAGCAATTGCCGTTCAGGACACAATTGTCTGGATAGGCTTGGAGGACTATACCCCGGCTTCAAATCCAAACTATTGTAAAGGGGGACTATACAGATTTAATCGCAATGCAAACGTTTGGCAACGGTTTGATAAATCAACTGGCTTGTCGGGGAATGGAATTCATTTTATTCGCATAAATTCGGATTCACTCATCGCAGGACTTTTTACATATGTAAACGGTGTCAGCTTTACCGGAAACGGACTTCTTAAAATGAACACTGCAAACCTCAACTCCCAAATTATAAACTACTCCTCGCATGGAGTGGGGGATAGTAACTACTTCGATTTGAGGACTCTGGATAATGAACTGTGGCTCGCTGCCGGCGACGGTCTATATACCACTTATGACACTACAGCAACCTCGGTTGAAAACAATAATAATCTCCCAGATAACTTCGTCCTTTACCAAAACTATCCCAATCCTTTCAACCCGGAAACCATTATATCCTTTCACCTCCCCGCAAACACTCATGTTTCCCTGAAACTTTTTGATATACTCGGTAACGAAATCGCTCAACTTGTTGATGAAACAATACAGGCTGGGTTACAAAACTATAGACTGACAAGTCATAATCACCAACTCTCAGCAGGAGTATATTTCTATCAATTGCGGGCTGGTGATTTAATAAGCACTAAAAAAATGATACTCTTAAAGTAATTTGCTTAACTCAATACCTGACTTAAAGAAGGAACACGAATGAGAAGGAAAGATCGGGAACTTAACAAAATTGACGAGCTATCAGACATCTTGCATGATGGATCAATTGCACAGATCGCATTCATAGATGATGGGAGACCTTATATCGTCACAATGAACTTCGGGTTTTCTATCGACGGTCATAAAATTAAGCTCTTTTTCCATTCTGCCCCTGAAGGCAGAAAAATAAAATGCATAAAAAATAATCCTGAAGTCTGCTTCACCGTGGCAATTCCTGACCCGTTAATAGAAGGGGAGTCTGCCTGCCAATACAGTATGAAATATCGGAGTATTGTGGGCTACGGCAAAATAAAAATACTTGAAGATCAATCTGCAAAAATAATTGCATTGAACAAAATAATGCATCACTACACCGGACTTGATAAATGGGAGTATGAAAAAACCGTGATTAAAAACACCACGCTATTCTGTCTTGAAGTGGAGAGTATAACAGGAAAACGAAAATCCTGATTCCTTTTCCTACTCATAATTGTCTGGCTACTGCTTAAAAACCCACTCTCCTGTTACTGTCAACAAATAAAAATCATTTACAAAATCTGCCACATTAATGTCACAGCTTTTCAGCAGACATCCCGGCGACTCTAAATCATCCATTTTCTCGCATAATCTGCCACATTAATGTCGCAGCTTTTCAGCAGACATCCCGGCGACCATAAATAGCCTATTTTCCACCCAAAATCTGCCACATCAATGTCGCAGCTTTTCAACAAATATCCTGGAGACGATAAATCTTGGCTTAATTGGCACTTTTTCGTACAAATTGTCCCATTATATGTCGCATTAATGTCGTAGCTTTTCAACAGACATCCCGGGGACCATAAATCGCCTATTTTCCACCCAAAATCTGCCACATCAATGTCACAGCTTTTCAGCAGACATCCCTGGGACTCAAAATCGTCCATTTTCTCGCATAATCTACCATATTAATATCGCATCAATGTCACAGCTTTTCAACAGACATCCCGGGGACCATAAATTGCCTATTTTCCACCCAAAATCTGCCACATTAATGTCACATCAATGTCGCAGCTTTTCAGCAGACATCCCTGGGACTCAAAATCGTCCATTTTCTCACATAATCTGCCACATCAATGTCGCAGCTCTGCCGTATTTTTGAGTCAGAATCCAGACTCAGTAATCCTTTTCCCCACTAATTTCCCCCGAACCCCCCTCTTCCTTCGATATGAATACGTGGTGAATACGTACTGAATACGTACTGAAGACGTACTGAATACGTACTGAATACGTACTAAAGCCGTGGTGAATACGTACTTCATTCGATCTGAAGAGAATCTAAACCATAGTTAAACTAATTACTAGGTTGTACGTATCTTATCTTTAATTTCAACCAGTTACCTCCAACTTTCTTCAAATCCATGTGAAAATTCATAATAAAATCGCAGAAATAAACTTAAGTTATAGAATTGTCAATAAAAAAGGGGCTTTCAAAAGACTCCCTTCAGCCTTAAGAAAACCCCGTGGATTTTTTACCCCGGAATTTTACAATCCCTTACATACCTATTTCTTAAAAAACTTGATTGAAAGTTTTATCACAAACCAGGCAAGTAATAGTCCACCGATACCAAAAATTGTATCTCCGAACGCACGTGCCCATCGAAAATTATTCATTATTTCACTTTGAAGAAATTCTGGACTTCTCGCGTACCAATATCCATGCATAATAGATGCCCAGGTTTGCATTATGCCAACCGGAAGTAAACTAAACACCACCATTGAAAAAAGACCTATATTTATTGACCAGAATGCCCATTTTATTGGTCTTTCATCCCACTCAACATCCGGTCTTAGTCCTCTTAAACTAAATAACATCAATCCGATACCAAGCATTCCATATACTCCAAATAACGCTGCGTGACCATGAACTGGCGTTGTATTTAATCCCTGCATGAAATACAAAGCTATTGGCGGATTTATCATGAAACCAAACAACCCGGCTCCCAGCATGTTCCAGAACGCAACGGAAATGAAAAAATAAATCGGGTATTTATATTTTTTTACCCATTCACCACTCTTACTGATTTTATAATTTTCCCATGCCTCATACCCAACGAACATTAATGGAACTACCTCAAGTGCGCTGAATACCGAACCGAGTGCTAACACCAGTACGGGAGTTCCGCTGAAATACAAGTGATGCAATGTCCCTATTATTCCCCCCGAAAGGAATATAGTTGCAGAAAGAATCGTTGCCTTTCCTGCTAACTCGATTGAAACTAGTCTTAACCTTGCGAAAAGGAATGAAATTACAACCGTAGCGAAAACTTCAAAGAATCCCTCAACCCATAGATGCACTACCCACCATCTCCAGTACTCCGCAATAGCTAAGTGAGTATGCTTCCCGTACATTAAAGCTGCCGCATAAAATGAAGCAATGGCAATCGATGAGATTACAAATAATGTTAGTATTGGCTTCTGTGCATCATTTTTCTTTAATGCTGGTTTGAGCCCCCGGATCATTAGGAAAAGCCACAATAATAGCCCTATAAATAGTGCTATCTGGAAAAATCTTCCAAGATCAATATATTCATATCCGCTATGACCGAATAAAAACCAATGTTCATCCGGCAGCAAATTCATTACACTCAACCATTCACCGGCCATTGATCCTAGTACTACTACGAGTAGTGCTCCAAACAGAACATTAACACCTAATCTCTGTCCCTTTGGCTCAACACCCCCAACACTCGGCGCAAGATATAATCCTGCGGCAAGCCATGCTGTAGCTATCCAGAATATTCCAAGCTGCGTGTGCCAGGTTCTGCTTATCACGTAAGGAAGCAATTCTGATAATGGAATTCCGTATAACTTATTCCCCTCAACTCCGTAATGCGCGGTAATAACTCCAAGAACAATTTGCAAAAGAAAAAGCCCCGTCACTGTCCAGAAATACTTTACGACCGCTTTCTGAGATGGGGTCGAGGATGAACCTAATAGTGGGTCATTTGCCGGGATTTCGTTGTGTTCCACTTCTCCTCTGTTCTTTGCATAGAAAAATGCCATCAAACCCACTCCTAACAATAGCGCAATTACACTTATGCCTGACCACAAAATTGAATCAGTACTAGGCTTATTATTCACTAATTCCTCATGCGGCCAGTTATTTGTATATGTCACTTCATCCCCTGGTCTGTTTGTTACCGCAGCCCATGATCCCCAGAAAAAGAATGCATTAAGTTTAAAAAGCTTCTTTGGATCTGTAACTGAGTTTTTATGAATTGAGTACTCATCCTTACCATTTAGGAAAATTTCTGAATAGTGCTCGGTATTAACTTTTATCGCATTATGTCGGTCATCTGAAATAGTTATTGTCCCAGAAATAGGATCATATCTGTTTTTTTTATATTCTTTCGCAATTCGGTTCTTTAGAATGGCTTTCTGATCCTCACTCAACTGATCAAAATTATTTCCATATTCAGCCTTTGCCCAAATATCTAGCACTGTAACCAGTTCTCTGTGAAGCCAATCTGCTGTCCAGTCTGGTGCTATGTAGCTTCCGTGTCCCCATACTGAACCAACCTGCATTCCTCCCATTGCTTGCCAAACATTTTGACCGTCTTGGATGTCCGACTTCGTAAATACAACCACACCACTTTCGGTTATCACTTTCTCGGGAATTGGTGGTTTTTCCTGATATATCCTCACCCCCACCCAACTAAGTACTGCAAAGGAAACTACTATAACTAGCGTAAAAGCTATCCAGTATTTTTTCATAAAATCCTCAAATATTTGTTGTTTTGACAATTAGAATTAATCAGATTATAAAATCTGCTTATAACTATTCTTAACAAATCCCTCTCTTCCTAAGTTCAATTTAATAAGTATTAGCATCAAATTTCTCTGAATGTAATGCTGCTAAAAAGGAACCTGAAAGATTAAATTATTTGTAATTTTACATATCTTACATTTATAAAAAAAGTTTAATAACATTGAAATTTATTTTGAATATTTTTCTATCTTTAAATATAGATTTCCGGTTATTTTTTCTCATAAGTTTGAGGTGATATGTTTAGAATTGAAACGGAAAATATTGGCTTAAACAAAAAAATTATCCTGTCTGGAAGAATAGATGGGATTACTTCGTCAGATGTGGAAAAAGCCATCGATGACCTGATTGCTCAGGGTGAAAGGACAATCATTATTGATTTATCTCCGGTTCTCTATATCAGCAGTGCGGGCTTAAGGATCTTTCTGGCTGCTCAGAAGGAACTTCGCAAAATTGATGGTTCGCTTATCTTCCTGTCACCGCCTGACTCGGTTCAAAAGATATTTGAGATAAGCGGTTTCGCAGGAATCTTTACCATAGCCCCCGATGAAACTTTCCTTAACATTGTTCTTAACGGTAACAAAAATCTTTCCAAAGCTGAAATGATTCAATTAAACGGTCTGCAATTCGAGATTCTATCACTTAATTCACCTCCGGCTTCATGCTTTTCTATTGGAAGTTATGATAAACAGAAAAACTCTTCTTATTCATTGCAGGATGTCGTACCAGTTCCACAAACAGACTTCAATTTTGCTCTCGGTCTGGCTGCCACAGGTATAGAATTTGACGATTACAGGAATTATTTCGGTGAATCAGTTGTAATCAATAATAACCTCTTCATTTATCCGGCTATTCGAGGTGCAAAGGTTGATTTCATTCTCGAAGAAGAAAGGGTTAAAAGTGAAACCATCAAGTTTCTTAACGGCTTTGCCCTCAAAGGTTCTTTTAATAGCATTACCCTCATGAAGGAACAGGAAAAGTTAATATCCCTGAAAGAAATTATTGCGGCTTTGTCTCTTAAAGTAAAGTCAAATTTGTTTGGATTGGTTTTCCTTGCTGTTAGTGGAGGTGTGTATGGTATGAATCTTAAAAAAGTCCCCGTCATATCCGAACATTCCGTCCCCGACATCTTTGAAAATTCTCTCTTCCATGAATGGTTTGACTTTCCGGTGGAAGGACGCTATTCTAATCATCTGCTGGCTGGATTTGGACTCGTGGTTAAAGATAAATCTCTCCTTCCCGACAATCTGAAAAAACACTTTCCCCGGAACACTTCAACTCACATCCATTCCTTGATAATGGAAAAAGGCTACCTTAGCCATAAAATTGAGGAGTTCAACAAAGAAATGAAACGAATCTTTAATGAACTTACATCTCTTAAGGTTCAGCATTTAATGTCCGATTCTATCTTTAAAAGCGGCTTTTTCGCAATTATCGAGGTGGAGTCTTAAATGGAACTTTGGATTGGTGCAGTTAATCTCGGTCTCCTTTATGCCTTCATGGCACTTGGTACTTTTATTACTTATAAAATTTTCGATTTTCCCGATATCACAGTGGACGGATCTTTTACTCTCGGTGCAGCTGTGGTATCATTTATGATGATGAGTGGGGTTAATCATCTTATTGCACTTCCGCTCGTTTTTCTTAGCGGTATGATTGCTGGTGCTGTTACTGGATTGATTCACACTAAGTTCAGGATCAATGGGCTCCTCTCTGGCATTCTGGTTATGACTGGACTTTACTCGGTTAATCTTCGGATAATGGGAAAGTCAAACGTGGCCCTTATTGGAATGGACTCTCTCATCTCCATGTTGGATAACTATAATCCGGGATTACATTCTGAGATATGGTATTTGATTATTTTTGCAGCTTTTACTCTCTTTGTATGGATAATCCTCGCTGTCTTCTTTAAAACCGATTTCGGTATAATTATGCGGGGAACGGGAGATAATTCTGTGATGGTCGCTGCTAACGCTGTTAACATTGATTTTATTAAGGTCTTTGGTATTGCCCTCTCAAATGGACTGGTAGCTCTCTCTGGCGCTCTTGTAGCCCAGTATCAGGGCTTCTCGGATATAGGTATGGGGGTTGGTGCAGTCGTCTTTAGTCTTGCAGCAGTAATAATCGGTGAAGCCATCTTCAAATCTCCCTCCGTTACCGTTAAAATACTTAGCGTCATTACGGGCTCCATAATCTTTAGGATTATGGTAGCCGCCGCTTTGATAGTAGGTCTCAATCCGAATGATCTTAAATTAATTACTGCCATATTTGTTCTTTTAACTTTGATTGCTTCTAATGCATTTGATCTCAGGAGAAAACTTGGCATTAATAAACCGGATTCTCACTCATCCGGTAAGTCCCGAAAACCTCTGCTTCTGGGTACATTGATTATCTTCCTCGTGGCAGGTACTTTTTTCTTGTACAACTTCCTGTCATCTGATGCCAACTCTGAAAAGCATGTTAAAATTGGTGTTGTTCTTGGCAGCGATGCAACGATCCTTACTCTAACTCACGAGGGTTTTATTCAGGAAATGAAAAATCTTGGATATGTTGATGGCGAGAACTGTGAAATTATTATGCAAAACGGATTTGGTGAAATTCCAACAATTAACTCGATTGTGGATAACTTCATCTCCTCCGGTGTCGATGTTTTTATTCCCATCTCTACCGCAAGCCTTCAGGCATGTCTGAATAAGGTTAAGGATAAACCCATTGTCTTCGGCACTATTGCAAACCCTTTCATAGTAAAAGCGGGAACCACTCCAACAGACCACTTACCTAATGTTACCGGTGTCTATGGAACAATGCCAATTGCTGATCTGATCGAAAAAGTCCGGACTCTTTATCCGGGGAAACTTAAGTTTGGTGTTATGTGGAATTCCTCTTTTCCCAATTCGCTTGATAACGTTAAAGTCCTCAGGAAAGCAGTGGAAAAATATAATGGTGAAATTACATTGGAAGGAATGACCATAACTAATTCTAACGAGGTTTTCCAAACAGCCCAGGCTCTTGTTAACAAAGAAATTGATGCTTTCTTCCTAATCCCCGATATAACCGTTTTTGCTGCCTTTGAAGCTATTGTTAAAGCAGGCAAACCCAAGAATATTCCGATATTTACAGGAGATGTTGAAAAACTGGTTGACGGCGCACTTATGGTATATGGTTATGATTATATTGTCAGTGGCAGACAAACAGCCCGTCTCGTTAAACGGGTTCTCGATGGTGAAAATATCACAAAAATTCCCTTTGAGAAATATCATGAGGTCTGTTTTGGAATTAATTATGACATGGCATCAGCGCTGAACGTCTCTTTCCCCGATTCCTTTAAAACTCAGGCTAGCATGACAGTTAAGAATGGAAAACTTTTCAGACGTGAAGATCGATTGGATCAAAGACAAATTAAAAAACTTGCTCTCTTTCAGTTCTCAGATAATCTTCTCTTAAATTCCACAGCCGACGGTTTTTTTGGAAAATTGGAAAATGAAAACCATTCCCTCCCTTATAAAATCCTGATTGATAAATATAATGCAAATGGTGATTTTGGAGTTGGAAATACAATTGTAGGAAGAATACTCGAGACTAAGTATGACTTTATTGCTACAGTCTCGACCAAATCCGGTCAACTTGTCTCAACTGCCAACAAAAATATTCCGCATGTCTTTATGGCTGTTACTGATCCCATTGTTGCTAAGATTGTCTCCGACTTCGAAAAACATGATTCCCACCTTACTGGTCTGGCTACTCCTCAACCTGTTAATTCAACTGTTCGTCTGATGCGCGAAGTTTTTCCCAAAGCAAAACGAATTGGTATCGTTTGGAATAACGCAGAAATTAATTCTGAAATTTGTACTGAGATTCTTAAAAAATCCGCACCTGCTTTTGGTTTCACCGTTATTGAAAGAACTATAAACAACTCTTCGGAAATTATCGAAGCTGTTAATTCAGTGATAATTGAGGGGATAGACATTTTTATTACTTCTGGTGATGTTACGGTTTCACAGGCAATTTCATCAATAGCCCAAAGACTTGAAAAATATAAAATACCTTTCTTTACTAACACCCCAAATGATGTAAACGATGGGGCATTAATTACTTTAGGAGCAGATTATCAGGAGGTTGGAGAAGAAGCTGCAATACAAATGATTGAGATTATAAATGGTAAGTCTCCTGGGGATATACCCGTAAAACTTTTTGTCCCCGAAAAGATAGGTGTAAATCTTACTTTGGCAAAAAAAATCGGGATTAACATTCCCGACTGGCTTATAAAAAAAGCAGAGTTAAAAAAATAACCGGGTACGTATGATTCAATTATCTAACATAAATAAAATATTTAATCCGGGAACTGTAAACGAAGTCAAAGCTCTTACTAATATTAATCTCGAAGTTAATAATGGCGACTTTGTCACTATAATCGGTACCAATGGCTCCGGAAAAACAACTCTCCTTAACTTAATTACAGGTTCATTTTTCCCTGATACAGGAATTATTTCTATAGATGGCAAAAATGTTACACGGGAGAAGGACTATAAACGGGCACGCTACATTTCAAGAGTTTTTCAAAATCCTTATAGTGGGAGCGCTCCTAAAATGACTATCGCCGAAAATCTCTTGATTGCTTATACTCGCAATGGTCACAGAAATCCGGTAATCTCTCTTACTTCTAAACTGCGAAATTATTTTCGTGAACAGGTTGCGATGCTTGAAATGCAGCTTGAGGACAGACTCGATAATGTTGTAGGTATGCTCTCTGGAGGTCAAAGACAGGCTGTAACTCTCCTGATGGCAGTCTTAAAATCTCCTAAGGTTTTACTCCTCGACGAACATACTGCGGCTCTTGACCCTAAGTCCGCTGCTCAGGTTATTTCTCTCACTAAGAGAATGATAGAAGAGAAAAATCTTACCGCAATTATGATCACTCATAGTATGCAGCAGGCTCTGGACCTTGGAAACCGCACGCTGATGTTATACAAGGGGGAAATAATTGACGATATTTCTGCTAATGAAAAAAGAAGGTTGACTGTGGATGATCTTCTCGGTAAGTTCAGCGACTTAAGAAAAAGAGAAAAACTAACCGAAGATGTCCTGACTAAACTTAAATCTGAATATATTTGAATTATAAAGGAAAAAAATGGATCAGGAAATAATTATTTCGTTGAAAAGAGAACTTGCTAAGTATAAAGCCATTGCATTAGGTTCTCCGGATGTCATATTGATGACTGACGGTAAAGAGGGGAATATTCTGGAAGTTTCACCATCTTGTACTCCCATTCTTGGATATAAACCCGAAGATTTAGTCGGAAAAAAATTTGATATCCTCTTCGAAAAGGAAGCATCGAATTCTCCAGAGGATGATAATGAGATAAGGATGTTTGATTTAGTACATTCCCGTTATGTCAAAAAAGCAGATGGGTCTTTTATTCCAATGGATCTCTTCGTTACAGTGGATGACCTAAATGGTCAGAAAGTAGTGCTTACGAATTTCCGCGATGTTACCGAGAGGGTTGAAGCTGAAAATCAGATCCGAAGAATGAATGAGGAACTCAAAAATCTTAATCGCACAAAGGATAAATTCTTCTCAATTATTGCTCACGACCTTAAAAGCCCTTTTGCTGGTCTGCTTATGCTATTTGATATGCTTCTTGATCAGGATATAAATGTTCCTGAAGCCGACAAACTTAAAATGCTTGGTAGATTAAGGGATAGCTCCAAAGCAGTCTTCACACTTATTCAGAATCTCCTCGAATGGTCTCTGTTAAACATGAATAGTGTTAAAATTAATCCGGAAAAGATAAATATTAAATCAATTGCTGCTGAAATGATTAGTCTTCTTACTCCGGTTGCTGAAAATAAAAACATTGGTCTCGTAAATGAAATAGGGGATGATTTTTATGGCTATATTGACCTTAATTCTATAAAGACTGTGGTCCGTAACCTGATATCTAACAGCCTTAAATTTACTCCTCGTGGAGGGTCCATAACTCTTCGGGCAAAAAAACAGGACAATGAAATAATTATCTCTATTATAGATACAGGTGTTGGTATGACTCAAGAACAAATGGAAAAAGCCTTCATAGCTGGCGGAAATCGAAGCACTAAGGGAACTGATAACGAAAAGGGAACAGGTCTTGGACTTGTTCTTTGCCATGAGCTAATGGTTAAAAATAATGCAAAAATCAGTGTTGAAAGTAAATTATCCAAAGGCACTACTTTTACTCTTATTTTGCCTGAATTCCTTGAGGAAAAATCCAACTTTTCTTAATCTCACTTGTATTTATGATAGTTATTAACGATAATGAAATAGTTCTTAAAGTCCTTCAGGGTGAGACAGATGAGTTTCGTCATCTTGTAGCCAAATATCAGCAGCCCCTCTTCAACTATGCCTTTAGGCATACGCGCGATGTTGATTTGGCTAAAGATGTTACCCAACAAGTATTTCTCAAAACTTATGAAAAACTTAAAAGTTTTGACACGAAACGAAAATTCTTTAGTTGGATTTTTAGGATTACTGTAAATGAAACTATAAATTTTGTGAAGTATAACCGGAAATATCTTCCTATTGATACAATGAAGAATATACCGGATGCAGAAAGTCAGACTGAAACTGAAAATAAAGAAATTAAAGATAGAGTTCAAAAAGCAATTATGAGATTGGATCATAAATATAGAACATTGATCTTACTTAAACACTTCGAGGATTATTCTTATTCGGAAATTGCTGATATTCTTGAAATACCGGAAAAGAAAGTAAAATCAAGACTCTTTACTGCTAGGGAAAAACTAAGTAAACTGCTTCAAAGGGAGTTGCTCAGATGAGTAAGAAATTGCTAAAACAACTTCTGAACAAAAAACTCGACGGAACGCTTTCTCCTCAAGAACAGTCGGCACTTGACGACCTTATTAGTAAGAATTCGGATTTTGAAAATATAGCGAAAACTTACTCTGTTTTCTCCTCAGATATGCACATGCAGAGTATTCCTGCTCTGGGTGCCGATTTTACTGATAGTGTAATGTATAAAATTAATAATAAAAAATATAAAGAAAGTGCGAGGTTAACTATGTCTAATGAACGATCATCAATTGGTTCCAAACTGGCGATGGCATTTATTTTTATTTTCGGACTTTTGCTCGGTGGTGGTCTTATTTATCTCTCACTCACATCCGAAGCTCAAAACGAACAGATTAAATATTTCTCTCTTTTCGGTACTATGGGAGATTCTGGTACAATGTCCGACTTCGTCGAAGCTGATAAGTATACTTATGAAAATTCAGATCTGAATGTTAATATCACTACCAAGTTTAGTAATGATATGATCCTGCTTGAGTATGAAGTCTTCTCAGCGGAGAAAATTAA
>JAAYVN010000139.1 GCA_012517155.1 Ignavibacteriales bacterium
CGGGAATGAGGTTATGGAACTATTCTCGGGGGAAAAACCTGAAGGCTTCTATTCATTCGGTGTTAACGCAGAAAGCTTCTCATCAGGAGTTTATTTTCTAAAGCTCCTGACAGGAAGGAATGCACTATACAAAAAACTTATCTTGCTTAAGTAGGTATTATATGAAAAAAATCTTTCTTTTCTTTTCCCTGCTGATTACAGTTGTTTTCCCTCAGGAAATAGAAAAATCACTTCAGTTTAGTCCTTACAAATACTATTGGATAAGTATTAATGGAAACATAAGCTATGCACTCAGTGATATGGGGATGATCGTTTTGGAAGAAAATCCCGGCTATGATTTCAGGATTGTGAAAATAGTGGATACCTATCCCCTGTATCCGATTCACTCTCTCATATCAGGAAATAAGTTATTGCTGGAGTGCGGCGACTCGATAAAGTATTACGATATTTCCGTGAAAACTGATCCTCAACGCATTAATAGTTGGAAAATTCCCCTGGCGATGAAAAAGATAGTGAAGTTCGGGTACTATTATATTCTGCACGATAATGTGAAGTACTTCCTTGTATCTATTGACAACGACAGCCTTAGAGTACTTCTGGATATTCCGAATAACGGGAAAACGCTTGCCATCGACTATCCCTATCTGGTAATGACATACGCAACAAGCCTGGAATTTTATAAAATTAGCGCAAGTTTAGAATTTTACCTGGAGCAAACAGTTGAGGAAACTCATGTAAGGAATGCTGTGGCGCGGGATGGATTACTCGCGTACATGCGTCCTACTTATCTTTCTGTGCCTCCGGCTTATTACTATGAGTTGAATGTTAGATGGAGGAACCTCACTGTTCCCGGTTTTCCTATAATAAATCAGAACACTACAGCAAATTCAGGATTGCAGTCAGTTTATGATGCTTCAAAATTTCATTACGCGACAATAAGTGAAGGCTCCGTTTTGGTTTACTCTTATTCAGGAAGCTTCCTGAGATACTATGACAAAAATTATGTGATTTATCTCGACACAACCAACAGATATTTTGCACTGGGAGGCGAGTTCTTTGTAAATGGTTATAGACCGCGAATCTTTGACAACTATTACGCTCTCTCACAAAAGCATAGACTTATACAGCATTCGGGGAGCAAGATTTACCTGGTTAAGAACGATGAGGCTACAAATACGTTTGTTAAGCTGGACTCACTTGAGAGTACGGACACACTGTCAGTCCGTGATTCAATTATTATTCTGAGAAATAAAAATTCGGTAAAGGTTTACGGTATTAACAAAAATAACTTCTTTTTTGCAGATTCTTTTACGATCAGTAACGCAGTGGCAAACTACGAATACTTCGGAGATTTACTCGTCTGGTACAAAAACACTTCATTTGAGGTACACCGAAGAACCGCAAATACTTATACATTCTTGTTCTCAAAAACAACCCTGCCGAAGGCAAACAAATCATTTATCAAGGATTCCTCACTGATTATAGTTGATCCCCAAAAGGGGGTGGGAATATATGATTTAAGGAACAATTATCTTGGTCAGGAAAAGTGGATAAAGACCTCAACATGGCCCCATCATTTAGCCACAATAACCGGAGACATATTGTGGCACAGAGAGGGCATATGGGTAAGAGCATATAATATTTCCGATCCGGATATTCCACCAATTGTTTTAGATTCAATAATGTTCGACGGAGGTTATTCCCTTGATGATTTCATTGTTACAAACAGCGGTGTTTATATGCGGGGTACAGATAATAGTAATCATGCGGCATTAAAATCCCTCTTGATAAAAGTCTCCTTAGCCGGAGATTCGCTGATAAACGATTATATTTGCCACTTGCCAATAAACATAGGGCCATACGCATTGACAGAATCATACCAAAAACTGGTATTAGCAGGGGCAAAGGATATCTACTGGATAAAAGACACATCGGTTGTTTCGGGAGTGGATTACACCGAAACCGGTAAGGCAGAAGAATATTCTTTAGAGCAGAATTATCCGAATCCCTTTAACTCTGAAACAATAATATTCTACAGAATACCAAGTGAAGACAGAGTGACAATCAAACTGTATGATGTTCTCGGTTCTGAGGTGGCTGAATTGACAGGCGATACTAAACCCGCAGGACGGCATCAGGTAAGGCTAAATTCGAGAAATTTAACAAGCGGAGTATATTTCTATCAAATAGTATCAGGGAAATATACAAATACCAAAAAGCTGTTAATTCTTAAATAGTATTATGATAAGTTCAACATAGGATTTACATGAAAAAAATCATTCTTTTTCTTATCCTGCTGATTACAGCTAATTTCCCTCAGGAAATTGAAAAACAATTTCAGTTTGCTCCGGCCAAATATTATGGAATAAGCATAACGGGTAATATTGTTTATGCGATGAGCGATTTTGGATTACTCGTTTTAGAAATGAATCCGGAAAACAAGTACCTGTTGTTGAACACAATAGAAATGAGTTTTCCCAATCCCTCATATTCCCTTGTTTCTGATAACAACCTGATACTTGTATGCGGTGACACAGTTAAGTATTTTGACATAACAAACAGTGTTCACCCTCAGTTTATTAATCAATGGAAGTTCCCCTTAGCAATGAAAAAAATAGCAAAGTTCGGGGGAAATTTTATTATTCACAATAACATCAAATATTTTTTGATTTCGATAGACAATGACAGTTTGAGGGTAATTCTGGATATACCGAATAATGGGAACTTCCTCGCAATAGATTACCCGTATTTGATAAAGCCTGTAAGCCCGACCCTGGAGCTTTACAAAATCTCTTCCAC
This sequence comes from Ignavibacteriales bacterium, assembly GCA_012517155.1. Classification (GTDB taxonomy): domain Bacteria; phylum Bacteroidota; class Ignavibacteria; order Ignavibacteriales; family Ignavibacteriaceae; genus JAAYVN01. The sequence continues at coordinate 2,800 of JAAYVN010000139.1, forward strand.
TTTAGAATTTTACTTAGAGCAAGTGATAGAGGCAACTCCCTTCAAAAATGCAGTGGCAGGAAACGGGATTGTTGCTTACATAAGAAACGTATATCTCCCCCCCCCAACCTCATATTTTGAGGCAACTACTACGGTCAGAAGTCTTACGGCACCGGGATTCCCGGTTATTTACGTTAATACTGTTTCTGGTATAGACGCAGCAACACTTGTGGATGCATCAAAATTTTATTACGCAATCAGTAGTGATATTCCTTCTGCTATGGGCGTTATCAACTATTCCGGAGTGACTTTAGGATTATACAGCAGAGCTAATATTGTGCATTTCGACACAACTAACAGGTTTTTTGTCCTCGGCCAGGATTTTAGAAAAAACGATTCTATTGTAAGGATTTATAACAATTATTATGCTTTAGCACTGGCTAACAAAGTAATTCAGCATTCATCCAATAAATTTTATCTGCTGTCAAACCATGACGAGACAAACACTTTTATTAAATTGGATTCACTGGAAACTGAGGATACCATTTCGGTAAGGGATTCCATTATTATCTTTAGAAACAAAAACTCAATAAAAGTTTACGGAGTTGCAAACGACAAATTCTTTTTTGCAGATTCTTTTACCCTGAGTAATTCTATTAAAGATTATGATTACCATGGGAAGTATCTTGTAAGTTTTCAGAGTAATTATTTTGAAGTTCTGCGCAGAACAGGAAATCTTTACACACAAATGTTTATTAAAGGAACTCAGGTAAGGCCAAAAAAATCCATTATGAAGGATTCCATGCTTTTTGTGATTGACAAATTGAAGGGTGTGAGGATTCATAATCTGAACAGCAGTTACCCTAGTCAGGAAAAATGGATTATTCCTCCAAGGTATGGAAGTTCTTCTTTCATGATTACCGGAGGCAGGTTATGGCTGGACGAAATATTCAAGATATTTTTATATGATATTTCAAATCTCGATAATGCCCCGGTACTTTTAGACTCTCTTCAATATCCGGGTATCAATATTTATGAAGTGCTAAGAACCAGAAGCGGTGTTTTCTTAAGAGGAGAGTATAATGGCAAGTCACGACTTGTTAAATTGTCCGATGAGGGAGATTCATTGCACATTAAATACATAGTCCAATTTCCTGTAAATTTAGAACCATATGCACTTACAGAATCCGGAAAAAAAATAATATTAACAAGTTCTTTATATACTTTCTGGATAAGGGACACGTCGATTGTTTCGGGAATGGATTACACCGAAACCGGTAAGGCAGAAGAATATTCCTTAGAGCAGAATTATCCGAATCCATTTAATGCGGAGACTATGATTTCTTACTCACTGCCGCGGGAGGAAAAGGTTTCGATAAAGATCTATGATATACTCGGTTCAGAAATCATTACAATATTAAACGATACACAACCGGCTGGAACACACAAGGTAAGAATAAACTCAGCTATCCTCCCAAGCGGGATCTACTTCTACCGCATAACTGCCGGTACATTTGCGAAGACGAAGAAGATGGTGCTGCTTAAATAGATTAAAAGGAAATAAAAACAGGATCAGGACAGTGACTAAGTGCACACTGTTTATTTTGGTAAACGGGAGAACAGGTTCCGATACAACTACGACTGATCTTAA
>JAAYVN010000140.1 GCA_012517155.1 Ignavibacteriales bacterium
AAACTCAAATCTTCGTCGCAGAGCAATATCGAGCAATGCAATTGATTTATCCGCCGTGTTCATTGTCCCTATGATATACAGATTTGCAGGAACACAAAATTCATCCCCGGATGGCAGCTTCGAAGTCAGCGGTATCTCCCCACCGAATCTTTTATCCTTCTCAATCAGAGTGATCAGTTCTCCGAACACCCGCGAAATATTAGCTCTGTTAATTTCATCAATCAGAATCACGAAATTTTCACATTGAACAGGGTGCTGTGCTTCCGGTTTGCTCGGAATAAATTTTTTAAGTTTTTCATATACAAGGAAATAATAAGTTGCGTGTTGCTTAGCCTGCCCCGAGACTTTTGACAGATAACGAATCTCTTTTCTCTGAGTCACATTATTAATATAAAACTCCCGCATGTCGCTGAATTTCATTCTGTTTCCATGCGTATTATTTGCCCATGTTGCTCCGGTATAACGGAACGCGTCCTCATCCACACTTTTTATATAGGCGGAATCATTAATTTTGTAATTATCCTCTTGCTCTTCAACCTCCTCAATAAATTTCTTAAGTCCAATGTCAAACAGAGATTCTTTTGCAGCTTCAGCAGGATCTTTTTGAGACAACTTCAGATTCTCCAGTGCCCTGTCCGCCAATATCTTAAATATTCCGTCCCTCTTCTCAAAAATCAGGTCAGCGTCATTATCTGTATCCGGACGCAGACCCTGAATAAAATCCTCATAGCTGTAATTCTGGTGGAAAGTAATAAACTCAATCCTCTTCCCCAGATGTTCCTGAAATTTCTTTAATGCTTCATTATAATCGGGAAATTCCCTTTTTTCCACAATACTTGCAGCCCGGCGAATCGCTTCATACGTCTTCCCCGTTCCCGGAGGCCCGTAAAATATAGTGTTTAGGGGGTAGTGGGAAGGAATCACGGGTGAAGGATAAGTTTTGTAATTCGGATCAGTCATAATAGCCATAAGCCTTTCATAATATGTTTTATAATTGGGATGTTCTGTTGGATATTTTGTTATATCGGTTAACGTTTTGGCAACAAGCTTAAATTCCGTTTCCCACTCTCCATTCAGTTCCCATCTTACTTTCCGACAATTTTTGTACGTCTCCCTTTCGTCATCAAAATAGTAATCTGATGTCACTACTCCGTACCCCAATAACGCATGTATCCCCTTTTTTACGATAACCACATCGCCTTTTGAAATCCTTTCTTTGACTTCAAACAGACACAAAGAATCATTCATCTTATTACTTGTTGTATTTTCCTCTTCTTGTAATTTTATGGTTATTTCCTTTAAATCTTTATAGTTCATTAGGTCACCCAACTCATCCCCCCCTATTGCCATAATTCCTTCTTCCCGGAACTCATCCCAATATTTCGCTCCCGGGCCCGGAGCAAAAAGCCAGTATTTTTTTGGGGTTTCATTTCCCGAAATTTCAAGAAGTTTTTCATATTGTTCTTTTGTAGATTTAACATTAGTTTGTGTAACTCCCGGCATTCCCACCCCTATATCAGGTATTCTTTTCATCGCCTCCGCCTTTAAAATTGGTTTTGTCAGAAAATTGTGAGTGACATTTATTTTTACTTTATCCTGATTATTTAATTCAAATACGTCCGATATTATATCGAATAAAGCGTAGCATCCCGAATCCTTTCCCGTAACCCAGAGAATTCCTTTATCTCCCTTTTTTATTTTTGTTTTATGCTGGTTTACATCCCATCGCACCAATTTATTTTTTTCCAGTGCTCCCATTACATCATAATATTTTGGATTAGCCTGAAAAATCCAGTAATTTGTATTATTATTACACCACCAGGCATCGTGTGAAATCTCATAAAAGGGTTTATTGATTTTTTCTTTAACCTCTTCAATTATTTGTTTATATCCGAAATATGATTCATACTCAGTTCCTATTTGATATACATCTTTAAGGTATGGTTTAGTTTGCTTGTCAATAGGCAAATAATTTAACGGATCTATATAAAACAGACCCTGAGTTAATTTGGTTAATCCAACTCCATAAATACTTTTAACGTCTGAAAACTGCTCATCAGTAATTTCTTGTTTAAGCGCAGAAAAAAAGAATTTCCAAAGTCTTTGAATCTCATTATTAGTTCTATTGTATTTATATGGGAACAGCCATACGTTTTGGGCATTTGTACTTGGTATCCCCGAATCGCCCTCCGGAGAAGGCAGATTCAGTTTTACTGCAATCTTCTGAAGTATCTGTATGCGTCCCTCCCCTCTATGTTTATAGATATAAAAGAAAAAAGTAAACGGATCAATTTCGGCAAGTGGAATTTTCTTTCCCTCTTTTTCTTGATCCACTGAAATATTTATCCCTGTGCTCCTTAATAAATCAATCAGCTCTGTCTGCCGGTTTTCCATCCCCTTGAGATATTCCACAATCCCCTTATGCGTTTCCACCCACGAAAAGTTTGTATTATCACTCATTATTGACTCCTGACTATATTAATAATTTTACCTGATCCGGATTTCATTTCTTTCAATTTTCTATTCAAAACTCTACACCAATCTCCACTTCGCCTTTTTCACATCCAGTCATCGTCAATTTCATACAAATTCTCCGTTGGATAACTATATAAAGTCTCTAATTCTTCTTCCGTAAACGATAAGCCTCCGGGATTGATCAACAATTCCAGGACTTTATCAATATCTGAAAGATAATCCCGAACCTTCTCAGAGATAGAATTTGTTAGCGTAATTGAAAAATTCAGACCTATTGTACCGGCTTCCAGAAGATCTGAATTAAATTTTAAAAGTTTTCTCGTTACTTCTTTATAACTTATCAGACGTTCAAAAGTCACAGCCAGATCCCAACTCCTGGCAACTCTTCTCTTATTAATAAACCCTGAATTATTTGCAGTGTATTTCTCCATAAAATCAACTGCTTCTTCATAGACTTCAATAGGTCTCTCTTTAATAAAATCCCCCGATAAAAATGATTTAATTAAAATATTTGTTTTTATTGAACCGGAACCATCCAATTTAAAAGCCTTCAGGAGGGATTCCACCCGCTTTAGCCTTACAAAACGGGGTGGATTATCCACCAGTTTTTCCCTATCCCAGTCATCAATTTCGGGGGTCATTGCCTTCAACTCAAATATTTTGTCAACTAAATCAATTGCTTTCATGCTTTCACCTGTATTTAATAATTCTTTTAACTTATTATCACTATTTTACGGCTTGATTGCTATTTGCTCAGCGTAATTAACATTTTTGCCTATTAAAAATATATGAAATAATCAATTACCGTTGTCAGCCGTTTCGGATTACCCTATTGATTTCTTACTTTAAGTCTCATCCGGTATGAAATTGGCTTCTCCGCAAAACTTTTAAGTAATTCATTCTAAGCATATTTTTACTGATCTTTCTTCACGTTATCTTTACTGAACTTAAATAATCTTCTTACTTATTCTTATTGTCATTCCTTTAAAACCAAAAAAGGACGTAGCTTTTGGTACGTCCTTCTCAGTCATTCAATAAATCTCGTTGTCGTTTTCACCCGGTCTGCTTATTTTCATCTTATCATTACACACTCATAAAATCATTCAGAAGCACATAGCAAACATCA
>JAAYVN010000141.1 GCA_012517155.1 Ignavibacteriales bacterium
CACAGATTATTTAGAACCCGATTCTCACAGATTTTTCCTCTGCGTTACTCTGCGTGACTTTGCGGAAAACTTTGCGTACTTTGCGTTTAAGAGCTAATTTTCGCCCGGGATACTCTATTTGTGCAATCTCTTGCACATTGTTAAAAAAATTGGTATTATTGCAGCGTTAAAAAGATAAATGTTTAATATAATGCACATTGGCCATGGATATACGTGATATCGGAGATACTATAAAGCACAGACGTAAGAGTCTGAAAGTCACGCAGAAGGATTTGGCGGAGATAGTCGGCATAAGTCTGCGCAGCATCGTGGACATTGAAAACGGGAAGGGAAATCCGACCTTTGCCCAGATAGAAAAAATCCTTAATGCACTCGGTTTAATAATTGAAACCAGGCTCAGGACATGAAATCCGGAAGTGCGGAAGTCTATTTTAACAACCTGCACGCAGGCACATTGTCAAAACGCGATGGTTATTATTATTTCCAATACTCCCCGGAATATCTATCCGCTCAAGACACACCGCCAATAAGCACGTCATTCCCAAAGCAGGAAGAAGAATTTAAATCAAAAATACTTTTCCCTTTCTTTTTCGGATTACTTTCCGAAGGAGCGAACAAAGAAATTGAATGCAGTACTCTGAAGATTGATGAGAATGACCATTTCGTCAGGCTATTAGAGACATTGATAAACGATTCAATAGGCGGAATAACCGTGAGGCGAAAATGAAGATTAACGTATGCCCGGGTTGCCTTGCCCCCTCGAACAGCACCTATTGTCCTGATTGCCGGAAAAAACTGTTTAACGGAAACCGGATAAGCCATATACTCAATTTCCGGAAACCCGAATTTCTTAAAGTCAAGAGAGAAAAACAAAACCGCATATCAATCTCCGGATTTCAGCTTAAACACTCACTAAAAATTAGCAGCGGAAAATTAGAAATGACAGAACGAGGGGGGGAATATATATTAAAACCGGTACCGGAGAGAATACTCTTAAATAAAAACATCATTCCGGCAAATGAACATCTCACCATGCAGATAGCTTCGCAAGTTTTTGGGATTGATACTGCCCGGTGTGCGCTGGTCTTCTTCCCTGACGGAGAGCCGGCGTATTTGACAAAAAGATTTGATACTGATGAAAAAGGGGAAAGAATCCTTCAGGAAGACTTTGCTCAGATTATGAACAGAAGCGAGGAGAATTTTGGCGAGAACTATAAATACGACAGCAGTTATGAAGAAATTGCACTGTTTGCAAAAAAGTTTATAGCCGCTTATCCTATTGAAATAGAAAAATTTTTCAGAGCAGTAATATTTAATTACCTCTTTTCAAACGGCGATGCACACTTAAAAAACTTTTCTCTATATCGTGATAAGATTACCGGTGAGTACCGTTTTACACCATTCTATGACTTGATGTCAACCCGTTTTCATGCCCCGACAGAAAGTGATATGGCGCTGGAACTTTTTGCAGATGATTATGAGAGTGCAGATTTCAAAGCGGGGAGCAAATACACCCGGAATGATTTTCTCGAATTTGCATTCCGGATAGGTATTAACAGGAAGCGGGCAGAAAAAATTCTTGATTCATTTCTGAACAAAGACAATGAATTAAAAGAATTAGTGAATCGGTCATTTTTAGAAAGGCAATTTTGCGAAGACTATTTTGACAACTATATGGAAAGAAAATCCCGCCTCATCAACTAACCTGTCCCGTCCTGGGCGGGATAAACTCATAAACTAATCAACTACATTAATGACTATAAATGACGCGAAGCTAATGACAACAAATGACTTCTGTTTTTCCGTTCAATCAGTGTCATCCGCGTGCCATTGTCTTTCCGTCTCTTCATCTCTTAGTCTTTTTATCTTTTAGTCTCTCAAACTTTTCCTTTTTTTCTCATCAACTAATAAACTCATAAACTTCTTAACCCCCAAACCTCCCTATTATTTTAATAATTCATTAAATTCTTCCACTGTTATGCGTGCATCTCTTAGAATCTTCCTTAGCAGACCTCTACCAACAATGTGATTCGGAACTGTAACCGATTTCCTCCCCGGACAATCAAGTCTAATATGACTTCCCCTTTGTCTGGATTCTTTGTACCCCAACAAAGCTAAGGCTCGTATAATTACCTTTCCCTGCAACACCGGTAGATGTGTCATTTCCTATAACTGAATTGTATGCAGACTAATTTCAACCGGATTATAAGACTTTAGAATTGCACGGTTATTCTTCTCCTCAAGGATCAAGTCAATAACCTCACGGATATTCTTCAGCGCTTCGTCCAAAGTTTCTCCCTGCGTATAACAACCCTCAAAAACAGGGCATTCAATAACATAATAACCGTCTTCGTCTTTTTCGACCAGTAATGGTAATTGTCTTTTTTTATGACTTCTCACTGTTTTACTTGTACTCATATTTTACTCTTATCCTATGTCCAAAAAAGCCTTTGAAAACTCCAAATAGTCCATTTAATTTCTATATTTATGCAAAAATAGTGAAAATCAGAAACATATCACAAATTTTTTTCGCTTGTCTCACTTGTGGTCTCTTCATATTTTCTCAGCCTCAGCCTTTTCCTTCTCTGTGAGAATCTGTGTGTAATCCGTGTGAATCTGCCTGTCCCGACTGGTCGTGGATGGTTGTGGCTTCTGTCTTCCGTCCTCCGACATCCGTCTTCTGTCCTCTGTTTTCCGTCTTCAGGTTTTCTGAACCACCGATTATCACCGATTTCTTAAAACCCGATTCTCACAGATTATTTAACAAATCAACAATTCCCCTCCAAACTCCTTGGCTCATAAACTAATCAACTTATAAACTAATAAACTTTTTTCCCCCGCTCCTAACCACCTTTTCAAAAATCCTCTATTTGCCAAACGCATCTCATTTTATCAGGTTCCGGTCTTTTAGAATTTCTGCTCTGCATTTCAACACTCAATTTCTGAAGTTGAATAATAATCTTTACTTTTTCCTCATAAGG